>CALGUT010000534.1 GCA_937920335.1 uncultured Opitutales bacterium | reverse complement strand
ACCATTTCGGCATCCATGGCTTTCATGATGCCGGTGGCAACCCCTCCCAATGCCATCGTCTTCGGTAGCCGACGTATCAAGATTCACGAAATGGCCAGGGCCGGCGTCCTACTCAACCTGGTTGCTACGGTGGTCACAATCATCGTCGTATTTTTATTATTTCCCTTTGTTGCAGGCGACCCGACCCATTCATTTCCGGCTTGGGCGAAATGAGGGTTCGGGCGTTCCTCTGTGGCTCGCTTGAGGTCCTCAAGCTTTAGCTTCGAAGGGTAGCGGTTTTTATACGGAAGCCTACCTGCGCCGAATAAAAGGTGTACAGACGGCCAGGTGCCTGCATGTATCCTCGAACCTCACCTCAGGAAAAAGAAACACAGTTATACCCTATCTAGAAATCAGAAAGAACACTTAGCTTTTTCAAGACTGAGCTTTCCTTTCGACCCTTCGAACGATTAACTTCCGGAACCAATTCTTAAACTATACCTCCCTAGCACCATGACGTTAAAAAACCCTCTCATTTGGTTCCTATCTCTAACACTGACACTCGTTGCACCTTCAATCACACACGCCTACACGTTGACGGGTGAACTCCGGCAATGGCATCGGATCACTCTCACATTTGAAGGTCCTGATTCATCAGAAGATGCGGCGGTGAATCCGTTTATGGATTACCGACTGAACGTCACTTTCAAACAGGAAGATACGTCCATTGTAGTACCGGGCTTCTACGCAGCTGACGGAGAGGCAGCAGAAACGAGCGCCACTGCAGGTAATAAATGGCGGGTTCACTTTATGCCGGAAACAACTGGCCCATGGGTATTTGAAGCCTCATTCCGAACCGGGGAAGACGTTGCTATTTCGAACACAGCTTCCGCTGGAAAACCGACGGCTTTCGATGGCACAACGGGTGCCTTCACGATCAAGCCTTCGGATAAGGCACTCCCGGATATGCGTGCTCAAGGTAAACTCGCTTATGTCGGAAAACACTACCTACAATTTCAAGAGACCGGACAATACTACCTTAAAAGCGGACCCGATAGCCCGGAGACCTTTCTCGCGTTTGAAGACTTCGACGACACGTTTTCTCACAATCCGAACAAACAATTTCTGAAAGACTGGGCACCCCACCTGCAGGATTGGAAGCCTGGCGACCCCACCTGGCAAGGCGGGAAAGGAAAAGCCATCATCGGAGCGATTAATTACATTAGCTCCCAGGAAATGAACGTGATCTATTTTCTCACGCAAAACATCGAGGGCGACGGTCAAGACGTATGGCCGTATACTGACTACGATGAACGATTTCGTTTCGATTGCAGCAAGCTGGACCAGTGGGAAATCGTGTTCTCCCACATGACAAAGATGGGGATCGTCGTCCACGTCATCACGCAGGAAACGGAAAACGATCAACTCCATGACGAAGGTGAATTGGGCCCAGAAAGAAACATCTACTACCGCGAACTGATCGCCCGGTTTGCTCACCATCCCGCTCTAATATGGAATCTGGGAGAAGAGAATACGAACACCACCGAACAGCAGATGGCATTCGCTGATTATTTTAAATCCACCGATCCTTACAAACACCCGACTGCGCTCCACACCTACACCAACGCCTGGGAAAAAGTCTACGGACCCCTGCTGGGACACAAAAGCCTAGATGTCCTTTCCTTCCAGACGCGTGACAAGCTCCGAGTCATCAATAATCAAACCCAAAAATGGACTCAACGCTCAGCTGCCGCCGCACACCCATGGGTTGTATTTCTGGACGAACCGGGAATCGCTTGGCAAGGCGTCGAGCCTGACACCCACATCCCCAACAATCAGGCGGCCATGCGTAAATACACGCTGTGGGGTAACCTTATGGCTGGAGGGGGAGGCGTGGAGTGGTATTTTGGATACGAGCTTCCTCACAGCGATTTGAGCTGCGAAGACTGGCGCACCCGCGAAAACATGTGGGCGTATTCACGATACGCCCTCGACCTCTTCCAAAATCACCTGCCATTTACAGAAATGGCGCCTGCCAATTACCTGACCTCCAACGAGCGCGACTACGTCCTCGCTTTGGAAGGAGATATCTACGCTATCTATTTCCCTGAATGGGATAACAATCAGATCGATCTCCGGGGGTTAAATGGAATGTACTCTGTTTCCTGGTACAACCCACGTACCGGCGATGGCCCCCATACCGGCGAAAAGCTCAAGGAGCTCTACCCACGTAGGCGTGTCGGCAGTATCAGCTCCCTCGATGGCGGCGACTGGAGAAGCCTCGGCTCCCCACCCTACGACTTTCACGAAGACTGGTTGGTGATCGTGGAAAAAGCACGATAGACTGAAAGCTGCGTTTCTTACAAAAACTATTGCGCCGTAAAAAGCTCGATCACGTGTAGTCTCCCTGCTTAGATGCTCGAATCACTCACATGAATACATCCCTCCAATCGCTAGGGTCCAAGCTATTACTCTTCTGCTTTATAGGGCTCCTAAACGCTGCCTGTAATAAGGATATAAAGGAAAGCCCCTCTAGCCCACCTCCCAACATAATATTTATCTTCACAGATAATCTTGGCTATGGGGACATAGAACCGTTTGGTGCGACTCAGATAAATACGCCTCATCTCAACCGAATGGCTGCAGAAGGACGGAAGTTCACTCATTTCTGCGTCACAGCAGGAGTTTGTACACCGTCCCGCGCGTCGGCCATGACGGGAGCCTATGCGCAACGAGTGGGGATGCATGTGAATGAACGGGATCAACATGTACTCCGCCCGATCTCCCCTTACGGACTGAATCCAGATGAAATTACGATTGCAGAAGTCCTAAAGAAGCAAGGTTACGCAACAGCCTGTATCGGCAAATGGCACCTCGGTGACCAACCTGCCTTCTTACCCACCCGGCAGGGTTTCGATTCCTATTTCGGCATTCCCTACTCTGACGATATGACCGCTCGTACCTGGGAGCAAGATGGATCTGTTTGGCCACCCTTACCGCTCATGGAAGATGAGACTGTAATCGAAGCGCCCGTCGATAGAGATCACCTCACGCGACGGTATACTGAGCGTGCCCTTGAATTTATTGAAACGAACCAAGACGGACCGTTTTTCCTCTACCTTCCACAAGCAATGCCCGGCTCCACGCGAACTCCTTACGCGTCGCCTGATTTCAAGGGAAAGTCCAAGGCAGGAAATTGGGGCGATTCGGTTGAAGAACTTGATTGGTCGACCGGCCAAATCCTGAATAAGCTCGTGGAGCTCGGTATCGACAACAACACGCTCGTCTTCTGGACCTCTGACAACGGTGCACCAATGGCCAGAACTTCGAATGACGCCTACCGTGGTTCTAATGCGCCTCTCTTCGGACGAGGATACACGACTGCTGAAGGGGCATTCCGGGTACCCACGATATTCTGGTGGCCCGGCAAGATCCCAGCCGGCACCGTCAGCGACGAGCTGGCGACTACCTTAGACCTCATGCCCACATTTGCCCGATTGGCCGGGACCGAAGCACCCACGGATCGCAAGCTGGATGGATTTGATATCCGGCCCTTAATATTTGACGATCCTGATGCAAAATCTCCGTATCAGGTATTCTACTACTATAATCGCGACCAACTCCAAGCCATACGTTCCGGTCCCTGGAAACTCTTCCTGTCTGTAGGTGAAGCGATACGTCACCCACACCACCCTCCTAATCAACCCTATCCATCCAAACAGTATCTCTTCAATGTCGTCGAGGATATCGACTGCACAATCAATGTTGTAAATGATAATCCCGACATCGTATCGAGACTGGAAGCCCTCGCAGTAATCGCCCGCCAAGACCTTGGAGATCTTAATCAACCGGGAACCGGACAAAGACCCAGAGGTTATGTCGCGAGTCCCACCCCTCGGGTACTCGAAAAATCCGAATAAGAATTCAGGGGAACGATAGTCCTACTGATAAACTCCTTTACCTCAAACCCCTTTCAATTAGGATGTTTCCATGTTCTACCGTTTGAAAAAGCGGGTTACCCTACCCCTATCGTATTTCTTTTTATTAACAGCGACTGTCGCTTACAGCCAATCATCGGATGAAACCGTCTTTCTCGCTAACGGTATCAAAATTGGCGAGGTCTCTTCTGACTCAGCGATCATATGGAGTCGGATCACTCAGCGAGCTGGGCCGTTGAAAGACGGCGTTGCATTCCAAGTAACAAAACGGAGCGAGATCACCAAGTTCGGCGCTTACACCGACGAGCAACTCGGCCCAGGCGGTGGCTATGGACGTCAACTCCCGGTCGGAGTTCATTTGGGAGACGCCGCGTATGCCGTTCCTGGAACGAGCGGGGTGGTCCGGCTCAGCTATCAGGAAACGGGAAGTAAACGGTCCAAGAAGATGACCGACTGGTTACCGGTGGACAAGAAACAGGATTTTACCCGACACTTTTCACTGCATGGGCTAAAACCTGGGACCCATTACAGCCTAACCATAGAAGCAAGTAAAAGTAAGTCTACAAAACCATCTGCCAGCCTTAATGGTTCCTTCACCACCGCTCCGCGTAAGCAGAAAGTACAGCCGATTACATTCGCAGTGACTACCTGCTCGCTGTTCGAAACGCGCGACGCGGGTGACGATGGCCACCACATCTACCAATCTATGCAACGCATGAAGCCCGACTTCTTTGTGCACGCAGGCGACATCGTATACTACGATCTCGTCCCCGCTTACGCGACCCACATCGACCTGGCACGGTTTAAATGGAACCGCATGTTCGCGCTCACAAACCTCCGAAATTTACTGACCGAGGTCCCCTCTTACTGGATGAAGGACGATCACGACTCCTGGGACAACGACTGCTGGCCTACGATGCAGAATGAAATGGGTGTCTTTACCTATGATCAAGGGAAGCAAGTCTTCGACGAACAGGTTCCCATGAGTGACAATCGCCACTTCCGCACCTTTCGCTGGGGTAAGGACCTTCAAGTCTGGATGGTCGAGGTTCGTGATCACAGGAGTCCGAATTTCGATCCCGATGGTCCTGATAAATCTCTTTGGGGCACAGAGCAAATGGCTTGGTTCAAGAAAACGGTCGAAGCATCCGACGCCACGTTTAAAATCCTCATCAGTCCCACACCTATCGTCGGCCCCGACCATCTGTGGAAAGGTGATATGAACGACAATCACGTCGATCCCGGCTGGACACACGAGGGCGATAGGCTACGCGAGTATATCAGCCAGCAGAAGAATATGTACTACATCTGCGGTGACCGACACTGGCAGTATGTTTCCCAAGATCCGAAGACTGGTATTATTGAATACGCAGCCGGATCGTCAACCGATCACCACGCCACACCGCTTGCCAACCCCGACACCTCTAGACACCTCTACTACAAACCCCACGTAGGGGGGTTTCTCTCCGTCACAATCGATCGTCTTCAAGGAACGCCCGTCGCAACTTTTCGCCACCACGGCGTTAAGGGTGACATTTACAATGAAGATGTAAGAAAGAGCATGGATTAGACTCAGTGTCCCGAATACATCTAGAATTCAATGACTCCCTTCGTAAACA
>CALGUT010000533.1 GCA_937920335.1 uncultured Opitutales bacterium | reverse complement strand
TCTTATACGGAAGCCATGGCTGAAGTGGCAGCTCGCATGAAGGTGGGATTTGCAAATGTGTTTCACGCCACACAATCCGTCCTAAAAGACACGGACTCAGACTACACAATTAACGGTGTCCATCTAACCGATGCTGGCTACCGGGTGTTTGCCGATGCCTTGTTCGAAGCAACGTTTGATAGACCGGCACCGCAGGGTAGTGACGAGATTCTGGACGTGATCATCGATAAGAACCGGCAATATTTCCGGCGTTACCGTCCACTCAATACCTTCTACTATACGGGTGACCGCAATAAGAGTTATGGCTATCTCGATTTTCTCCCTGCCATGCGGAATCTGGAGATTATGACGGCCAATCGGGACCGTCGAATCTGGGCCATCGCTCAAGGTGAGTCCTTTGGCGCTGAACCGGTAGATGATTCCAACGTTCCCCCTTTAGATGAAGTGCGAGAGTCGCGAGGGGCCAACGAATGGATGACGCCAGCAGACGAGCTCGCATCGTTTCGCGTTGATCCACGTTTCGAAGTCAACCTGTTTGCCAGTGAAGAAGAGTTTCCCGAGATCGCTTGTCCGATCACCATGCGTTGGGATGCGCGCGGACGTCTTTGGGTGAGTTGCTCGACGACCTATCCGCATGTTTACCCAGGCCAGGAACCCACCGACAAGATCGTGATACTCGAAGACACTGATGGAGACGGAAAGGCGGATAAATCGACGGTTTGGGCGGACGATATTCATATTCCGCTCTCCTACGAACTTTACAAGAATGGCATTATCGTATCGGAAGAACCACACCTCAGTTATATCTACGACAGTGATGGGGATGGGAAAGCGGACTCCCGGGAAAGGATCCTAACGGGTTTCGGTTGCGAGGATTCGCACCACGCGCTTCACGACTTTGTCTGGTCGCCCGATGGAGACCTATTATTTCGCGAATCTATTTTTCACAACTCTCAGGTGGAAACGCCTTACGGTCCCATCCGTGCCAAAAATTCTGCCTGGTTCAAATACTCACCCAGTAACAAAGGACTGGTAACTTTCGGTAGTTATCCGAACACCAACCCTTGGGGCGTTACCTATTCAGACTGGGGGCATCACGTTGCCAGTCATCCGATCTTTGCTTCAGCGTTTCATGCTACCAATCCGGAGTATCCGGAACAGCATCCAAAGGCCTCGGGTATCCCAGCCTATTCTGGTGTCTGTGGGCACGAGTTTGTGGACTTCCCTATGTGGCCGGAGGAGATGCAAGGAGGGTTTATCAAGGTACGCTACAAGCCGACCAATCGTGTCGAAATTCATAAGTGGGTTGAGAAGGACGATCACTTTGAAGAGCAATACGTATCGGATCTCATATTTTCGGAGAACCTGAGCTTTATCCCTGTTGATATCAAATACGGGCCACGGGGAGCCATGTATGTGTGCGATTGGTACAACCCCGTGAAGGGGCATGCCCAATACTCCTTGCGTGATCCTCGTCGTGATCGTGATAGTGGTCGAATTTGGAGAATCGTTCCGAAGGGTGCTGAGCTGCAGGACCCTCCCAAAATGGTCGACGTACCCGTTGAGTCCTTACTCGAGAATTTGAAACGAAAAGAATACCGGTATCGTTACTGGACCAAGCGAGAATTGCGAGATTCGTTTTCGGCTGCTACAGTCGAAAAGGCGTTGGATCAATGGGTGAGGGGACTGGATAAGAATGCCGAACGCTTTCGCCATCACCAGTTGGAGGCGCTTTGGGTGTATCGTAGCATTGGTGTAAGTCGTCCGTCTCTTCTTGAAGAACTATTGAAGTCGGAAAACCATCACGCACGTGCCGCTGCTACCCGTCAGTTACGCTATACATTGGGTGCCATGGGAGTGCCACAAATTCCAGGCTTAGCCGATAACGGTCTATCGCTTGAAAAAGCTACTCGTTTTTTAAAAACTGCTGCCAATGATTCCAATGGCATCGTACGTATGGAAGCGGCCAATACGGCCAGCTACTTAGGGACCGAGGAAGCGCTTAGGGTAGTTCTTGATATCCTTCAATATCCTCGGCAGGAACATCTAAATTATGCGGTTCGTTGTGCAATCGGATCTGAAGCGCTCGCTCGATATTGGCAGGGTAGTGAATCTGATTTAAACGAAGGACAATTATCGAAGCTCAAAGACTTTTATGAGAATTGGGATAAGGGTAATGTAAAGAAAGATGCGTTACTTGCCGGGAGTGCTGCGGGCGCTGGTTTTGATGCTCAGAAAGATCTTTTCGCGATCGAAATTTCTACCATCCCGGAGCGTATGTTGTTCACCGTGGAAAAGTTCACGGTTAAAGCGGGCCAACCTGTTCGGCTTCTCTTTACCAATCCCGACGCAACGCAGCACAACCTGGTCATTATCGAACCGGGTACCAATGAATCAGTCGGTGTCGCTGCGAACGAGATGGCCAAAGATCCAAGCGGTGAGCGCCTCGACTTTATTCCTAAGCATTCTGCCATACTCCATCACACCAAGCTAATCGGACCCGATAGTGCGGAAGTTCTTCGTTTTAATGCACCCGAAAAACCAGGTGTTTACCCTTATATCTGTACCTTCCCCGGACATTGGTTTATGATGAAGGGTGAGATGATCGTGGAGTAG
>CALGUT010000532.1 GCA_937920335.1 uncultured Opitutales bacterium | reverse complement strand
CAGCCTTATTTTCAGATGATTTACTTGCCTGGCTCATGGGAGTGTGTCTTGAAGCTATGATTCAGGAAATAGGGAATCTCTATTTAGCCGAGTATTTTTTCACTAATGCGGTAAATTCTTTGAAGAGCAGGTGTTTTGAATCCCTTAGGATACTGTAAAAGATCGTTTCGCTGGGTAGGACGTGTGCGCCGTGAATGCGTAGGGAGGATATAGCGACCTCTGCATCGCCGGGTCTGCGTGCAGTGATTGCGTCGCTCAGTAGTGTCACGTCGATTTCTTGGTGGATTGCATCCAGGGCTGATTGGTAAACGCACACGGGGGTTTCGAGTCCAATTATGAGAAGGTGTTGAATGGAGTTTTCTTCTATCCACTCAGTAGTTGCTGGTTCGGTGAAAGCGGAAAATCCAGTCTTCGAAACGCTTTGAGCGTTTGGTGTGATACGTCCAATGCTATCAGTAGTCTTACCAAGAATTTCTGGCCGCTGTTCTGTAATTAGGATTGGCAGAGAAAACAGATTGGCAACTTCAACGCAAAATTGTGCGCGTTGCTTGAAAGCATCAACATTCGAGCAGACCTTTAAGAAAGTGTCTTGGATGTCCAGGAGGAGGAGACCCAGATGGGGGATGACTGGTTCGTTTTGTTGAGTCATCCGGAAATAGATACCGCTTAGCTGTCGGATAACAACCCGAATAAACTCCGAATCTGAGAATTATTTAATATAATTTTTTTTTGATTTTACCTGCACGATTTCAAACTCCGGCAGTATGAGGGCCGTAAGGTGACCGCCCCAAACGCATCCGGTGTCGATTCCTATAGTCGTCTTCGTTTTTACGACTTTTTGTCTAGGAGTATGTCCGTAAATGACAAACGGCTCCTGATCCCATAGATCTGTCCAAAAGACCGCATCAGGGATTTCTCCACGGCGTCGCGGGATTCCTTGTTTGTCGATTGTTTGGATATGGGTGACGATCTCTGCGCTTTGCTGATGCCAAGGGACCTTTGGGAGAAATCCCCCGTGAACGAACAATCGTTTTTCGTTCGGCTGTTCGAACCATAGAACCATCGAGGATAGATAGTTCCAGTCGTCGGAGTCCAAGTTGTCCAGTAGGTTGGCTTCGTAGGATCTAAGAATGATAGAACCGGGCTGGTGGATATGCTTCAGGAGCCTGTATTCGTGGTTCCCAAGTAATGAGCTGGCGTTTAGAGTTCGGGCCATGCTTAATACTGTCTTGGAATCGGGGCCTCGATTGATTAAATCACCCAAAAAAAGGATTTGATCTTCTTTCTGGGGATTCAGGGTTTTTAGCAGTTTTTCCAATTCCCGGACGCAGCCGTGCACGTCACCTATAATGAGGAGACGACCCTGGGGGACTAAACTTTCTTCACCCTTTACTTGATGAAAGGGGAACAATCTGTTTTTCAATTCAGGTTCCAAAATTATGGTGCAAATATATGGAGTGGGAAATTAAACCCTTTGGTAAAGAATCTACCTTGTCTGGCAATCCCTTTCAGGATGGCGAAGAAGTAAATTGTTTTCTTTTACGAAATTCTGAAGGCGCGCTTGTTCGGGCCGATTTAAGAGGAGCGGATGAAACTCAATTTGAAGCGGGAACGGTCGTTTTAGGTCGTTGGTCTCGTGTCTTTGAAGCGAGACCTGATCGGCGGGAGGAGGCATTGAATCAGCAACGTTCTTTGGAGGAATTGTTTTTTAGCCTGTTTGAGGTCGAGGAAGCCGTTGAGAGTGAGGAATCTGATACTTTGAAGCAGATTGTATCACTTATGTTGGAGCGAAAACGTATCCTCCGACGGATTCCCGCAAAATGTTCTTCTCGGCTTACCGTTTATGTGCATGTGAAGTCCAAAAAGGAATTTGAGGTTTCTTCGAGTGAAATAACGCCTCATGTCGTTATGACGGTCCAGGAGCAGTTACAGGTGTTGGTCCGTTAGCTTTACGAATATCTTCTGCGAAGGTTAGTTGGCAGAATTCCAAGTTCTTCGCGGTATTTGGCAACGGTTCGGCGGGCGATTTTAATATCTTTTTCTGCGAGTAGATTAACTACTGCTTGGTCACTAAGGGGCTTTTCGGGATCCTCGCTCTCGATAATCTGTGAAATCATGTCCTTGATCGTGGTATTGGAAAGAGCTTCTCCGCCGGATGAATTGTAGCCGGGTGTGAAGAAGTATTTTAGAGGGAATACACCGTGTGGGGTCTTGATATATTTGCCTGCGATTGCGCGGCTCACAGTCGTTTCATGTACTCCCACTGCGTCAGCAACTTGAGTCATTGTTAGTGGGCGTAGCTTGGGGAGACCTTCTTCAAAAAAATCGATTTGGAAGTTCAGTATCGAGCGGGTGATTCGTTCTATCGTTTGCTGGCGCTGTTCGATCGAGCTGATGAGAAACTTCCCAGAGCGCATCTTTTCCTGAATATACTCTTTTTCTTGTTTCGTTAGTTTTCCACGAGCAATAATTTCTTTGTATACGTTGCTGATTCGTAACCTTGGGATGTAGTCGTTATTCAAGTGAATGACCCAATTTCCTTCGTCTTTCTCGACTTCTACGTCGGGGGTTATTACTTGATTCGTATCATCGCCGTATTTTCTGCCCGGGGAGGGGTCCAGATTTGATATTTCTTCGAGGGCTTCCTGAACTTCGTCAATGTCGGCAGACAGTCGTTTCGCGATTTCGGGTATCCTACGTCTTAGAAGTAGGG
>CALGUT010000531.1 GCA_937920335.1 uncultured Opitutales bacterium | reverse complement strand
CACCCAATGCAATTGCTATGAGTACCGGCATGGTACAAACGAAAGACATGGCACGCTCGGGAGCCCTCATAGGAATAGCAGCAATCATTCTTTGCTTCTTGTGTTACTTCATTTTCTGGCCAATAATTATAAGTTAACGCTACCCCACCATGAACAATGTTTATATCCTTTGTGTGGACGACGACCCCGCCGACCTCGAACAGGTAAAATCAGATCTTGCTGAGTTCGAAGGAACCTTCCCGATTCGCATGACCGGCTCCGCTGAAGAGGCTCGAAAGATTCTCGGTGAGATCAAAGAAGAAGGCTCTCGAGTTGGTCTCATTATTTGTGCACACATTCTACCAGAAGAAAGCGGAATCGACTTATTGATCAGCATCAACCACGATCTAGGAATGCTAGATACCCGTAAACTACTCATAACCCGTAACGCTGGTCTGGAAGAAACTATCAAAGGATTGAATGAAGGTAGACTGAACTACTACCTACCAAAGCCGTGGCAAACCGAGCAGTTGACAAACGCCGTAAGAGAGCAACTCACCGAGTATTTTATACGGATTCGGAAAAATCCTATGGATTGTATCGATAAGCTCGATTCGATGCGGATTTTCGAAGCGATACACAAGGGATTGATTCCCATTGAAAGCAACTGATAGTTCAAGAAGCCTCGTCCTATCTGAGTATTCTCAAGACGCCTTAACAGCACCGTCGGACGGTTGTCTCCGCCAGTCAGGCTGACTATCGTACAATAAAAAAACTCCAAAAAACTTGGAGTTGAATGGAGGCGCGGGTCGGAATCGAACCGACGCATAGAGCTTTTGCAGAGCTCGGCCTTACCACTTGGCTACCGCGCCTAAATTAGGAGTGGGTAACACAAACCACTTCTTTTTTGGAAGCAAGTTGTTTTTCCTTTAAAAAAGTCGTTGGAACTTCTCTAAACTTCGGTTTGATCAGGCTCACAATTTCTATCTATGGCCGCTACACTATTTACCATCGCCAACCAAAAGGGAGGTGTCGGAAAGACTACCACCGCAATTAATCTCGCCGCAGCACTGGCGGAGCAAGGAGTCCCAGCCCTCATCATTGACCTCGATCCCCAGGCAAATGCTACCAGCGGCTTGGGATTCAACAAAGAAGAAGGGCAGAGTCTTTATCAAGCACTTCTGGGCGAAGGGGATGCCGAGTCTAAAATTATTGAGACCTCGGTGCCTAATCTATCGCTGATCCCATCAGAAGTAGACATCGCTGCGATTGAAACTGAATTAGCCCAGCAGGAAAACTACCTTGTCCGATTAAGAGATGCCCTTGAATCCATACGCCATGGTGATCGATTCAAGGCCGTAATCCTCGACTGTCCGCCATCACTGGGAATGCTATCAATGAATGCGATGGCATCTGCGGATTATCTGCTCATTGCACTCCAGACAGAATACTTGGCCATGGAAGGTCTGGGACAAATTCTGAATGTGCTGCAGCAGATCAAAGACGCGAACGTGAACCCCAAACTTGAGTTGGGCGGGATCATGATGACGATGTATGATGTCCGGACGAATCTGTCTCGACAGGTGGTTTCCGACGTGCGCCAACATTTCGGCAGTGACGTTTTCTCGACAATGATCCCTAGGTCCATCCGTCTAGGGGAGGCTCCCAGCTTTGGACAAACCATTTTTCAATACGACCCACTTAGCCCTGGAGCAACCGCCTACAAGGAACTCTCTGTAGAAATCATAAAGCGCTTCAAATTGAAGAGCTAATCATGCTATTTTGATGCGATGAATCTTTTAGAACTGCAGTCTGCCATCGGGTACCAGTTCACAGACGAGTCCTTGCTTATACAGAGTCTCACGCATCCATCCTATATGGTTAGAGCCGAAGATGAAGAGTCCAGTAACCAACGTTTGGAATTCTTGGGAGATGCGGTTTTAGAACTCATAATTTCTGAACATCTATTTCAAAAATTTCTGAGATACAGAGAAGGTCGTCTGACTCAATATCGATCTACCCTGGTCAAGAGCGCAGCCCTCGTAGAACTCGCTGAAGAGTTAAACATCTCTCAATACATCCGGGTAAATAACTTAGGAACTCAAAGCACCCCCGAAGATTTACCATCATCCAAAGAAGATGCTCTTGAGGCGCTAGTTGGGGCCATCTACTTAGACAGCGATTTCCCCACGGTAAGAGAGATCGTACTCAACTGGTATGGAAACGTCGCAGGCCGACTCAAGACTCTCAACGAGTCCCATAACCCCAAAGGCCAGCTACAAGAACGTCTTCAGCCAACCATCGGCAATAATCAGATTCAATACCAAGTCGTAAACGAGAAGGGTCCGTCGCACTCAAAAACCTTCGAAGTCGAACTTCTTGTGGGAGAGCGATCGTGTAGTATCGGAACTGGGAAGAGCAAGAAAGAGGCTGAGGAACAAGCCGCGCGAAAAGTGCTTGATGAATTTGAGACGTTTGAGTTCCCAGATGCTTGAATCGCTCAAAGAAGCCCGACACAGCGCTTGCCTGATCAAAGGTCTTGCTGCCCAGGGGTTTGGCTACGTAAGCCTGGCATCCATTAAAAGTTCCAATACAGAACTCAGCTTCATCATACTACCCGACCGCAACCAGTTGGAACAAGCGATTGAAGATCTACAGTTCTATTTGGAAATCTCTAACGAAACCAACATACGCATACTGCCTTTTCCAGAAGAACAGACGGAGAATTCCGCGACAACAGATTCCCAACTGGACCGACTCGGTACCATTACCCAACTCGCACGCGACCATTCCCAAACCAAAAAGATCGTCGTAACGACGCTGAAGGCGATCGCTCAAAAGACTCCTTCCAAGAAAGCATTACTCAAATCAGAGATCAACCTGCGGGCCGGTAAAACCTACTCGTTTATCGAACTGATAAAAAATCTAAATGATCTCGGTTACGATCATGAATCAGAAGTCGAAGGCCCCGGACAATTTGCCGTCCGCGGTGGAATCATAGACCTTTACCCGGTAAACGCCCTCCTACCCTACCGCCTCGATTTCTTCGGCGACGAGGTCGAGGAGATTAAAACCTTCGCACCTGATTCTCAACGCACAGATTTAAAAGTTGAGGAACTGACAATAGCAGCCACCCCAGGCAAACAAATTGAACAAAGTCCATCGGGAATACTTGAATACATTTCCGATCCGACCGACTGGCATTTCTGGGAACCATCTCAGATTGAAGAGAACTATCCCGCTTTCTTCTCAAACCGATCAGATGAGATTACCCTTTCCAAGCTACTCGAAACAAGAAAGGAGAAATTCGATTCATGGATGGGATTTACCGAATTCGATGAAGACAGCATCTTTTTCAACGAACAAGTCAAAGTCCTGAGCGCAGATTCCGAGACTCTTGAACATTACCGATCCTTTCCCGCTAACGAGGCGCTGGGCATGGATCGGTTTTACCAAGAACAAGAGGAGCGCCTTCGATTTTTCCAACGAATACTGGATTGGGATCGAGAAGGTTACGAAATCGTATTGTCCGTCCAGACGGACGGTGAAAAAACTAGACTGGAAGAGTTCCTCAACGAGAAACCCGAACTAAAGCCTCTGGTAGGGAAAATCTCGATCGGTACTCTGGCACAAGGGTTTCGTCTAGATGTAGCAGCCTTAAGAGATGCCAAACTCACCGACAACAAGGAGCATAAGGGAGTAGTCCTCGTCTCTGACTCTGAAATTTTTGCACGTTACCGCAGGCGCCTACCTATGGGCCAAAAACGGCTCCAGGCGAGCAAACAACAAGTAGATCAACTGCTCGATTTTGCCGAGTTGGTAGAAGGCGATTACCTGGTTCACATCCAAAATGGTATTTGTATCTACCGAGGATTAACGAAGCTCGATGCCCAGACCGGATTTCACGAAGTCATTTCCCTCGAATTCGACGATGGGATCATACTTCACCTACCGCTCCACGAATCTCACTTGGTTTCCCGCTACGTGGGTCTTAAAAAGTTTCGACCCAATCTGGGTAAAGTGGGATCCAATCGCTGGGATAAAACCCGCCGCCAAGCCGAAGAAGCTACGTTGGACCTAGCAGCACGGCTGCTCAAGAACCAGGCCGAACGAGACTCAAAGAAAGGCTATGCTTTCTCACCTGACTCCAGTTGGCAGCGCGAGTTTGAGGCTGCATTCCCTTATAAGGAAACGAAAGACCAGCTCCTCGCAATCGAAGCCTCTAAGCAGGACATGGAGAAAAAGCAGCCGATGGATCGATTGATTTGTGGCGACGTTGGTTTCGGTAAAACCGAGGTCGCAATCCGGGCTGCATTCAAAGCGGTTCTCGACGGAAAACAGGTCGCTATTTTGGGACCAACGACCGTTCTTACCCAGCAGCACTTTCAGACCTTCCGAGAGCGCATGGCCTCATTTCCCGTATCCGTCGAAATGCTAAATCGGTTTCGAACGAAGGCGGAACAGACCAAAATCCTCCAACAGCTCGCAGCAGGGAAAGTTGATATCATCATTGGAACACATCGCCTGATCTCCAACGATGTCGGGTTCAAAGACCTGGGGCTACTTATCATCGATGAAGAACACCGCTTTGGAGTTAAGCACAAGGAAAAGCTCAAAGAACTTCGACTCAACGTTGACGTTTTATCTCTGAGCGCGACCCCCATACCCAGGACCCTTCATTTGGCTCTGATGGGCGCCCGTGACCTCAGTGTAATCGAGACTGCACCCATTAACCGAAAACCCATTCAGACGATCATCAAGAGCTTTGACTATAAGATCGTGTGTGAGGCGATCCGCAAAGAGTGTGACCGCGGCGGTCAAGTGTTCTATCTGCACAATCGTGTACAGACTATAGATGCCGTAGAGGCCAGATTACATGAACTCATGCCCGATGTTAGGTTTGCCGTAGCTCACGGCCAAATGCCGGAGGGAGTGCTTGAGCGGATCATGAATCGGTTCGTAGAGGGAGAATACGATGTTCTTATATCGACCACGATTATCGAATCAGGATTGGATATTCCGAATGCAAACACGATCATTATCGAGGCCGCAGATCGATTCGGCCTCTCTCAGCTCTACCAGATACGTGGCCGAGTCGGCCGTTTCAACCGACAAGCTTATGCTTATCTGCTCCTACATCGACACGCAAAGGTGCTCGAAATAGCTCGAAAACGGTTAGCCGCCCTAAAGCAATATAACCAACTGGGAGCCGGTTTCCGAATCGCGATGAGAGACCTGGAACTACGCGGAGCAGGGAATTTGTTGGGTGCGGAGCAAAGCGGTCACATCGCGGGAGTCGGATTCGATCTTTATTGTCAGCTCCTGAAACAGAGTATCTCCCGACTCAAAGGCGATGTCTCAGCTCTCAGAATCAGAGCCAATGTGAGACTCGATTTCGTCTATATCGGTGAACAGACAAACTCGACGAAAGCCGTGGCTCGCGATAGCTACCAAGCGATTAAACACGAGGAAATAGAAGCCACTCAAGGCCGCATCCTGGAAGCGAGTATTCCCCCCAGCTATTTGGATGAAGCCCGGTTGCGTATTGAGGTGTATAGACAGCTGGCCATGGCAGAAAACCTCGCTGATATAAAGGAAATAGATGCGTCATTGGTGGACCGTTTCGGTAAATTTCCAAAGTCCGTGAAGGCCCTGATTCAAATCTCAAAGATCCGCGCCCTAGCCGAAGAAAAAGGTATCGACTCAGTTGAATCCGAAGGCAACAAGCTGAAATGCCGCTTGGCAGGCCACAAACGAGACGACTACATAATGACCGGAACGCGTTTCCCACGTCTCATCGCGACCGCGCCATTCAAAAAGCTGCAAGAGATTCTTCAGTTCATAAATCGCCAGTAGTCCTGCCCAAAAATCCTGAACAACGGTTGGTTTTCGCAGTCAAACCTCAGCAAGGACCTTGGCAACCATCCTTGACGAACCTTATTCGAAGCTCTACAAGTCCGTTTATTCAAAAAGATATTTAACTAGTCGTATGAAAAGCCCAGCCATTCTAGCCGGAATTCTAGTCACCCTAGCGGTCGGCACTCTCCGCGCACAGAAATCCGAATTCGATTCCCTTCCCACCGAAAACGGTATCGCTGCGATCGTTGAGTCGACTATTATCACCCACGAAGAACTACGTAAGGACCTTGCCCCACTCGTTCCTCAACTACAGAGAAAAGCGAGAAACAGTGAGGAATTCCAGGGAATGCTGGATGAGCTCCAGCAAGATGTGCTCATGAATTTGATTGATCGCGTGTTGATCATGAAGGAATTCAACGAGAAATTCGT
>CALGUT010000530.1 GCA_937920335.1 uncultured Opitutales bacterium | reverse complement strand
AATCTGATTCAACATTACTTAATAGCTGAGTCACCAGGTGAAACAGTCAACACCTGCAGAATGCAGGATTCGGTAGTGAGCCATCTTTTACTGATATGGATCAGGTCGAGGCCCTCTTTGTGGAGTTAGTCTAAAGGTTCAAATTGTTTGAGGAGAAAAGGCTAATGAGTATTGAGCATCATGATCTTGTGCACGAGTTCCCGGAACTGCGGGATCGTATACACGAGCTGAAAATAAGTGACCGTCATTTTCGAAAGCTGTTTGATGAATACCACGAGATGACAAACAAAGTTGAACATATGGAAGATGAATCTCAGCCTGCTTCAACCTCAAGAGAGGAGGCAGCCAAAATACGGAGACTACAGCTGAAAGATGAGCTCTACCAAATGTTGATTAGTTGAGGTGCCGATGGATATTCAAGAGATCACAAATGGCCTGAGGGCTCGACTTGACGAATTGAGTGAACGACTTGAGCGACTCAAAGCTGATGCGGGACGTTTACATTCCAACGATTTCGCTGATATGGCACAAGAGCGGGAAAACGATGAAGTTGTTGATGCCATTGGCAACGAAACTCGCGAAGAGATGCGCCAGATTCAAAGCGCTTTGGTCCGCATCGATGAAGGCAACTACGGTAGATGCCTAGGCTGTAGAGAGGCTATTGCTGAAGAGCGTTTGGTAGTGGTGCCTTGGGCTAGTCATTGTGCCGGCTGTGCATAGACCTATTGCAGAGAGTTAGGCAACAAAGGGTCGTCCGTCCTGCGACCAGCAGTAGTCGAAATAACCAGGACTTTAAGCTCGGTTGGGATTATGCATTAATGCAACTCTGCTCAATACGAGGATATGGATATGGAAAAAGTCACAGGTATAGGTGGGCTCTTTTATCGCGCCGAAAACCCCAGAGATTTATCTGCTTGGTATGAGCAGCATCTTGGCGTTACCGATGTTCCCGACAGTTACGAAAAAACTCCCTGGAAACAGCAGGCGGGTTCCACCGTATTGGCGCCATTCCCGAAAGACACAGAATACTTTGGTAACGAATCTCAGCAGTGGATGATCAACTTCCGGGTCAGAAACCTGAATGCCATGGTGGCTCAGTTACAGGCTGAGGGCATTGAAGTGAAGCTAGACCCTGAGACCTATAAGAATGGCCGGTTTGCGAGGCTGCATGATCCTGAGGGGAATCCTGTTGAGTTGTGGCAGGAGGGGTGAAGCTAGGCGGGATGGACTCGCACATCCATGTGCTCGGGCTTTCAGCCTTACTCACTTCGTTCGTAATCCAAAACCGCGTCCTGCGGTTTTGTGAACCGCCTTTGCCCTACATGGATGTAGGACATGCAGAAATTGCAGGAGCAAATTTCTGCCGGCGGTTCGACCCGCGCATAAATTCCAGCCAATAAAAACCCCCAATCCGTTCGGATTGAGGTTTGTTATTGGTGGAGCTAGGCGGGATCGAACCGCCGACCTCCTGCGTGCCACGCAGGCGCTCTCCCAGCTGAGCTATAGCCCCGAAACAGGGGTTCCTTTCATCGGTGTTAGCCACTGGTGTATGAAAGGAGCGCGAATTCTAGGGATGGCCTAGAAGGGTGTCAACTGATACGAG
>CALGUT010000529.1 GCA_937920335.1 uncultured Opitutales bacterium | reverse complement strand
CAGTTTGTTCCGTCGAACTCGGCGATGAACACTTCTGTATCGTCAAATGTAGCGAAATCTTCGTCTATATCTTGTATCCAGGACACCACGGCGTTTGTTCCGTCGTATGCCAGACTGGCGTCACCGAGAATAGGTGTGGTAAAGGGAAGCGACACCGATGTATCGAAAGTGTTACCGTTCCAGGTAGCGAACTGGAGTTGATCCGGTGTGCTTGGGCCGGAGAAAATGGCATTACTTTCATTACTATGCCAAAGAACCATTAGACCATCGGGAGAGGCACTGATACTGGGTTTGTGATCAAGTTGGATATTGTTGGAGAGTTGGACGGGTTCGCTCCAGCTGTCGTTGACGGCATCATAAACTGACCAGACGATTTCAAGACCAGCGAGGCGATCCTCAAAGTCGGTTGCTATCTGGTCCAATTGAGATGTTTCCCAAATGGCGATCAGACGTCCATCGGGTAGGTAAGACAGTTGAGAATCGAAGTCGGCCCGGGCCTGAGTGTGAAGAGCTTTGGGCTCTTGGAAACCGGTGCCCGAATCAACACTGTAGTATAGCCGGGTGGATTGTCCCTCGGGACGTTCAGGGTCGTAGTGGCTGTAGGTGATTACTTTTTGACCATTGCTTTCGGCTATGGCGGGATTTGCGTATGGATAAATGTTGGAGACCAGTGGTGCGGTGGTTTCTGATAGTTGCATTGAGGCCCCCGCTCCTGAACGGTCGCTTTGCATACGCGAAAGATTCTGCTGATTGTAATTGGAGTAAAAACCGAGCTCAAGGAATGTGGGTTGGAAAAACTGAGGAGTCGATTGGAGATCTCCAGTCGATAATATGTTGGGTGGATCGGGGATATTCCTCTCCCAGTCTATTACCTCTATTCCAAAAGGGACAAATTTGAGTTTGGCTTTGAGAGTTGATTCGATCCCTTTGAACGAGACGTCCTCCCCTTCGACTCCGAGGATTAAGGTCATTTTACCATCGAGGCTGGCTTCGAAGTTTTTCGCTTTGATCCCGTTGAATACCAGCTGTGAACCATACAATACATTATACCGTACTTCGCTCGATGGAATGGATATCTTTCCGTCCTTGTTCTCCAGTTGGAAACGGTAGCCGAACCCAAGTCCCAAATTGGCTTCAAATTGTACAATATCGAAGACCCTGATCGCGCTCCAAATACTTTCAGGGATTTTGTAGTTACGAAACAAGTTTAATGGATTCTCCAATACTTCTAAAACTGCGTTCCCTTCCATTAGGACATCGGCATTTGAGAATTGTAGCTCATTGTCGGTCCAGGTGAGCTTACCGTCACCTTTGACGGTTGCTTCCAATTCCAATGGTCCGAAATTAAGCCGTCCTCCACCCCCTAACTTGACTCTTCCCGTTCCATCCGTTTTGGCCAATAGATCCATGATAATTTGTACATCAAAGACCCCCAGATCTTCGCCTCCAATTACGGGAATGGCGCCCCAGATGATCCAATCAAAGGAATCGACGTTTTCCTTTTGAATGCCTATATTAATAGCAGGATCGGGCCATTTTTTGCTTAGGCTGTATGTTGCAGCTTGGTCGGGGCTCTGAGGTTTGGTAACCGTCCACATGCCGAGATCCTGAGCCCATTTCGGATTTGGAACGACTGTGTAGTCTTGAGGGAATACAACGGGCTCCGATTTGGCTCCGCTCCCTAGGTGGGCGACCAAAGTGCCTGGATCTTCACCGGGGGCGATGTCGTGGCCGGGATCTATTTTGATCGTGAAGGCTTGCGTGGAGGAGTTGGTTCCGGAGAGGATCTTATTGTCGTTTTCTCCTTGTATCCAGTTGACGCTGCGGGTCGAGCGGTTGGCCCCGTTCCAGTCTACGGTCGCAGGGAAGGTAACGGGTAGGCTGACCCCTTCGAGGAAGAACGTTCCTGCTACAGAGGGCGTTCCGAGTTCGATGACTGAATCGGGATAACCGGTAAAAGAGACGTTTTCCGTAAAGACGCCATCCTCGGCGGGGATTGATACGACGACCTCTTTTGTAGGGTAGTCGTCGTGTACAACGCGCAGGTTGGATTCGGGGCCTTCTTCGGCCCGGATTGGGAGAACATAGTTGCCTTTGTCGTTTGATACGCCTCCCACTCCGCTAAGTATAACAGTAGCAAAGGGTACCCCGATGCCATTTGCAGTGATTTGCCCGCGAAGAGTGCGGATGAGAGGAAGGGCTTCAGGCGTAGGTGTTGGTGCGCAAGGACCGAAGTCGCGAGGATAGCCTAGTTGCACTTCTCCATTCGACGCGAATTCTGTCCAAATCCCACATTTCCCAGCACCGCCATAAGAACCCGTTTTCGAAAGCCAATACGGGCCGGGAGATGACGTATTCCAATTTGCGAGTATCCACTCTTTATAGGCTCCAGTCTGGTAGCCGTTCTCGTACTGGCCCGTGTATCGCGTTTTACCGCCGGGATAGTAGTATTTATACGAGCCATTCCTCCGCCCGTTTTCATAATTGATTTCTGAATAGAGATACACGCCACCCTGTTCATCGTCCTCGAAGCCTGCTACAAGTCCGTGGGCTCGACCATTGACTAGAGGCGTGGTAGTGGAACGTCCATTCGGAAATCCCCAGATTCGTGGGCCAATCTCCACTCCGAGTTCATAGGTTGTCGCGGTCGGGCTGCTCCCGGGTTTATTCTCCTCCCACAGTCCGTCAAGGATGCCGCCGCTGTAGCGGGCACGGAGGGTGAAGTCGCCCCGGAAATCCCATTCTTCGAACAGTCCATTTAGAAATCCATTTGTGTATTGAGAACGTTCGAACATCTCCCCGTTTGAGTGATAGGAGGTCCAGGTTCCCGTTTTTAGACCGTCGGCGTATTCGCCTTCTTCGCGGAGTTGATCGCTTCCCCAGTAGCTCTTCCAAGGTCCGTCGAGCACGTCCTTTGTGTAAGTTGAATCCTCCGCTTGTAATCCGGGGCTGAACCAGCGTTTGTAGCCTTCGTTGCGCAGTCCTTTGTCGTATTTGGCTCTGAGGGAGGGCGTTGCGTCGGCGAAAAACGTTTCATGTAAACCGTGGAGTTTACCTTCGCTGTATTGGCTACGAAGGAGCAGAGTGTTGGTTGCGGGGTCGTATTCGAGGCTTTCTCCGGTCGGCTTTCCGAATATATAGAACTTCTCCGAAACCAAGGCTCCGTTGTTTTCCGGTGAAAAGGTCCTCGATCGACCATGGAGCAGGTCCTGGCTGTAAAAGATCTCGGTCATGATTTTTCCTGCAAGATCATAGGTTCGGTGGACACCTTCCTTTTGGCCGCGTTCGTATTCCCGGTATGAACTCGGTGTTCCGTCGTTATGGTATGTTTCAGTTATCGATTGATCGGGTACGGTGGAATAATCCGAAAAGTCGCCCGTATCTGTTTGACTGATACCATGTGAAAATCGGACAAGCGGGGCCGTTTCACCCTCCACGGGCTCCCAGCTTCCATCTGCTTGGTAAGTCCATTGTTCTAGGTAGCAAAGTTCGCCCTCGATCCAAGTCTCTGCATTGGTCTGAAGCCCCGCGTCGTTGTAGGAGACCCAGTCTCCGATGCGAATTCCATTTTCGTAATCTCCCTCGCTTTCAGGTTCTCCGTTTAAATGCCAAGACTCCCAGGGACCGTCGTACACGCCGTCTAGATACGAGCCTTCTTCGCGGAGTTGATCGGTGCCCGAGTGCCATAGCCGGTAGGGGCCATGCCGTTTCCCTGTTCGGTAGGTGTATTCCCTAATCGGCCGTCCTGCCTCGTCGAAATATTTTTCGAGCCGACCCTTCCCTCCGTTGGTGGTGCTAGAGCTATAGGTAAGGGTGCCGTTCTCGTTCCAATTCCTCTGTTCATGTAATTCAACTCCAGCTCGATAGTCGGTGAAGTATAGCGACTGCGTTTCGCCATTTGTATGGTATCCCCAAGAGCTTCTCTCTTGGATGATCCCCAGCGCATATAGGGTACTGCCAGTGGGCTTGCCATTTTCATTGAAGGCTTCGTGAAGTTTGTCGGGTACGCCGTTGGCATAGTGCTCGCTGCCCGATAACTGGCCATTTGGGTGCCACTTTTTCAGGGTGCCGTCGTTCTTGCCATTGAGGCAAGTTCCTTCCAAGGAAAGCTGGATGCCGCCTGTGTGCCATTGGCGATACGGGCCGGTGCGTTGGCCGAGTTGATAATTGGTTTCGGTTGCGGGAAGTCCCAATGAGTCGAAAGTGCGCTGGATACCGTCAAGCTGACTATGAAGGTAAAAACTCTCTTGGATCAGGTAACCCGCTTCATTGTACCGTTCCTGGATGCCCTCAAGCTGGCTGTCGATAAAGCGAGCGACTGTGGCGAGCGTGCCGTTGTCGTGCCACGACTTGATGGTCCTCGTGGTGGAACCGCCTGAGTAGTCGTAATAGTTTTCGGTGTCGATTTCTCCGTTGGGATGATAATTCCATAAGGTTCTCTCTGTTCGAACTCCAAGTTCGTATAGCTCTTCGCCGGTGATTCTTCCGCTGGAGTCCCAGTTGGTTTTGCTTATAAGTACCCCGAGTTCGTATACCTCCTCGCTTCGTTTGATTCCGCTGGAATACCAGCGAGTGTTGGGACCGTCGATTTCTCCATTTATGAGGGTGAGTTCCTCAATTTTCGTACCATTAGCGGCGAAGCTTTGTTCAAGGTAGCTAGAGCCCCCGTTGGAATAGTAGGCTGTCGTGGCTGTATATGAGACGGTTACGCCATCTTCATAGTAGTCGGTTTGACTGCTCGTTTTTGCGGATCCATCCGAGTTGTATGAATCATACGAGATGGATCTTATCACGCCTTTGGAGTCGTAGGATGAGAATGTTGATTGGATGCGGACGCCATTTGTCCAATCTTCGCTGCCGATGAGACGTCCCTCTACGTCCCAATCCTCGATTGCAGGTTGTCCGTTGAGCTGACCGTCCTGGTAGCGTTCGCGGCGCTGGAGGATGTCGGTTCCTGGGAAGAAGAATTCGCTTAGATTGGGATCAAAGGGTGTACCTACCTGGGCTCTTAGATCAAAAGAGAAGAGGGTCCAGTCACCGGCGAGGGAGGCGATGGAGGGGGAGGCGGCTCGCCGGAGAACGATGGCGCCTTCGTAGGTTTGATCTTCATTGTAGGTGAGGGCGTAGGCGAGGACGTTGCGGGATTGGCTGACGGATAGCGTTACGGGCTCTTCACCGTCGTTGAAAGTGATGCTTCCGGAGCCATTGGCGGTTCAGTTGGTGGGTCCTTCGCGCAGGGTGAGGGCTCCGGCGGCGGTGGCGGTAAGCGTGTCGCCGTCGTACCAAAAATAGGTAGAGTTTTCAGTGAAATCGGCCCCGAATGAGCCGAGGGTCCAGGATCCGGCCATCTGGGAAGTGGTGCCGCCGGACTCGAGACGGACGAGAATGAACAGGGAGTCAATACTCGGTGTAGGGGAAATGGAGACCATGAAGTCTTTGGACGCGTTGACTGCAAACGTGACGGGGTCGTTGCCGAGGGATGCGATCGCATTGCGATTGGCGTCGATGGTGAAGGTGCCTGCTTGGACGGGGAAATCTGCGGAATTCGTGTGGAATTGGATATCTCCAAATTTTTCGAATCTGTGGAGCTTCCAGGCTCCAGCGAGTTCGGAGGCGGTGAGGCTTGTGGGGCTTTTGAGGGCGACGCGGATTTTGGCCTCGTCTTCGCCGAGAGATCGGCCGAGCAGGATGTCGTGGCCTTCGCCTATGGTGTAGTTGGGAGTGGAGCTGTCGAATCGGATGTCGGCTCCAGATTGCAGGGTGGCGGTGCCGAGGGAAGACAAGCCGTTGGCTTCGATGGAGAAGGTCTCGGAAGACTGGGCGGCGTTGAGACCGGATTGAATCAGAAGCGCAGCTCCGGTGAAAAAGAGACAGGAAAATAAGGAGCCTCGAATCAAGAACCCTAAAATTCGCTTGGGAAAGGACGGGATTTTCATTACTGATAGCCGATAGGAAACAGCGCTGTATTGGTAGGAGTACTGCGGTTTACCATTAGATCGAGCCCTTCGCTGACAATAAACGACCCCCCTTCCGACGCGATGTTTACATTACCATTCCCGCCGAGCGAGAATGTGCTTGAGTCGCCTCCGGTTTGGAAAGAGCCATCTGAGGCAACCGTTAATACTTCAGCGTTATGATCAAAACTCCAGGAGCCCTGCCCCATTAATAGCTGAATAGAAGCCAAAAGGGCCGAAAGCAGGAATAAGACTAAACGAACGATGGATACAAAGAACTAGAATAATTATCAAACCACAACTATCTTCGTCCACGAAACGCCTTAAATCCACCCTGAGGGCAACCCTGAGGAAAATGGCGTGGGTGACTTCCTCGTTATCTATCACGCTATTATCGGGCAATTGCCGTGGCCGGAACCAATAGTTCCACAAGGATCCTCACAGCGATTGACTACCGAGACTGGGGCATCAACGAAGAACCCATGCGCAAAGGGATATCGATTGAGGAAGACGATAAACTGAACTCGGCATGCAATCAGTAGCTGCTTAGCATTCAGTTCGAAGCTCTAACAGATTTTAGCTCTCGTTCTTCTCCTTTGCTAAACGTGATAATAGGGTCCCTGATCCTCTTGAATCACCCTCCAAAGGAGGGTTTCTAACGTAATGCGCTACACCACCAGAGAGATCGCAAATTAGGTAATTTTCGGATTTTCGGAGAGGCTCACTTGAGCGTTCTTAAACATCGAAAGATTCATTTTTAGCGCCCGACTGGTAAAGGTATTTATTTTCTCTAATCGGTATTGTTAAATTTTCAGAAATTAAAGCTAAAT
>CALGUT010000528.1 GCA_937920335.1 uncultured Opitutales bacterium | reverse complement strand
GAACGTATGCTACCGGAAGCGCTGGCTGCAGCGGGCTACAAACACCGTGGCATATTCGGAAAGTGGCATCTTGGGCATCATCAGGCAAAGTGGCATCCGCTGGCTCGCGGATTTACGCATTTCGAAGGACACTACAATGGCGCGATCGATTATTTTACCCACGAGCGGGAAGGGGAATTGGATTGGCATATCAATTACGAGCCCACAAAGAAAGAAGGGTATGCGACTGACCTGATAGCGGAGGCTGCATCCGACTTTATTCGTATGGCTGCGAAGGATAAGGCTCCGTATTTTTGCTACATACCTTTCAATGCGCCTCACTCCCCGTTTCAGGCCAAGCAAGAAGATCTGGATCGATTTGGTATTGCTCGAAAGAAACCGACGAAAGAAGAATGGTTGAAGGCGATGGTCTGGAGTTTGGACGAAGGCGTCGGTGAGGTGCTTCAGGCGATTGAAGAGAGTGGCGAAGCAGAGAATACCCAAGTGTGGTTTGTGAGTGATAATGGAGGCGTCGCTGGAGTCCCGCTTCACAACGCGCCCCTGAATGGCAGTAAACTGACGACCTTCGAAGGCGGAATCCGTGTAGTGGCCTGCGTACGCTGGCCTGCTGGCTGGAAAGGAAGTCGGGTGATTGAAAATACGATCGGTTATATTGACGTGTTTCCAACCTTGCTCGAAAGTGCAGGCGCGGATCCGCAAGACGGAGTGGTGCCAGGTCGAGAGTTGGATGGTATCAGTTTGGTGTCATTACTCGCCGGAAAACAATCGGGTTTTCCGGAGCGGAATTGGTATTCGTATCATGGTCAATCCGGTCAGGATCAGGAAAAGTATGGCCTAAAGACCGAAGACTGGAAGTTGGTGATCGAAGGCTTTGATCTGCGACGAAATGGACTTACCGATAAGCATGAGGTATTTTTATACAAAATACCGGGTGACCTGAATGAGACGACCAACCTGGCCGGTAAATACCCCGAAGTTGTAAAGGTGTTGGCGGAAAAGCTTATAACCCACCGACGACTGCAACCTGACAATGGCATCACTCATTTTTGGGTGGGACGAGAAGGATTTGTTGCACCCAAAGATTGGCGACTAGAAAAACCCTAAGCAGAATTACCCATACCATGAAAATACCTACCCTGATACTCTTGAGCTCTATCTGCGCTTTACTTGCGGCATGTAGCAAGCCAGCCACTGAGCAAGCCTCAGAATCCTTGCTCGGTAGCCGACCCAATATAATTTTGGTCATGACGGATGATCAGGGAATGGGAGATCTATCCGTTCTTGGAAACCCGATTCTAAAGACTCCGAACCTCGATCGTTTCTACGGTCTATCCACGCGCTTTACAGAATTTCATGTAAGTCCGACTTGTGCGCCGACCCGTTCTGCGATCATGAGTGGGCGGCATGAGTTTCGTAATGGCGTGACTCATACGATTAAAGAACGAGAACGTATGGCTCTTTCAACTACGACCATAGCGGAAGTCCTCAGAGATGCAGGATACGAAACCGGGATTTTCGGTAAATGGCATTTGGGCGACGAAGACAAGTATCAACCCTACAGTCGTGGGTTTACCGAAACATTCATTCATGGAGCAGGTGGGATTGGCCAGAGTTACGAAGGAAGCTGTGCAGATTTTCCGCCGAATCAGGAAAAAGAGGGACGTTATTTCGATAACGTTATTCTGCACAATGATACGCTCGTGCAGACTCGAGGTTTCTGTACCGATGTGTTTTTTCAAAGTGCCTTGGGATGGATCAAAAAGAATCACGATTCCAAGACCCCCTATTTCGCCTACATTACGCCGAACGCGCCCCATGGTCCCATGATCGCGCCAGAAAAGTACCGCCAACGTTGGATCGACCTTGGCTACGATGCAAATACGGCGGGTCGTTATGGCATGGTTGAAAATATCGATTATAACTTTGGTCTGCTAATGGATAAGCTCGATGCCTGGAATGCGTGGGACAATACGCTGGTCATCTTTATGACCGATAACGGACAAGCGGGGCGAAGTGGCAAGTTGAATGGGAACCCGGTGACTCATTGGACCGCCGGATTCAAAACCGGCAAAGGCTCTCCTTTCGAGGGAGGAACGCACGTACCCGCTTTTTGGAGGTGGAAAGGTGTGTTGGGGGAAGGCGTTGATATCAATTCTCTGACCGCGCATATCGACTTTTTTAAGACCTTTACTGAACTCGCCGGTGCTACCATCCCCGAAGGCATTCAAGCTATCGATGGCCGTTCAATGCTGCCGCTTTTGGAGAATCCGGACGCCGACTGGGAAGACCGTCATCTGTTCGTTCACAAAGGCCGTTGGGAAAAAGGAGAAGATCCTAATGGCAGCAAGTTTAAGGATTGCGCGGTAAGGACTCAGCGGTGGCGGTTTGTAAACAACCAGGAGCTCTACGACATTGTGGCCGATCCCTACGAGAAGATCGATGTCTCTGCAGAGCACCCAGAGGTCGTCGCTGAGCTCCGCGAGGTTTACGATACCTGGTGGAAAGAGACGCTACCGTTCATGGTCAATGAGGATGCCGACTATTCGCCGACCCACCCGCAGGTAGTTCGTTATGAGAAGCAGCTAAAAGAAAAGGGGATACCGGATTGGAAGCCGGTGTCTGATGCACTTTAGAAGCAAGTTCGGTGTAGTTTCACCAGTCTCTTGATTGACTTTCGTCAACCAAGGCCCTGACTTTGCCGATTTACCTTTAGAACTATTACTTACTACTATGCGTTTCGTTAACTTCGTATTTTTCACATGTCTTGGGACTGCCGTCTCTTTTGCCGCTCCGGATGGCTTTAAGGTTCAGGAGTTTGCCATGCCCCCGAACGTCGATTACCTGGCTGCTATTACGGTCGCGGCAAATGGGGATGTCTATGTATCCTCGGATCAGAATGGATCGCTTGGAAAAGACCCTGGCATGGGGCGGGTTATTCGTGCGACGGATACAGACGGTGATGGCGTGGCCGATGAGTTTCAGCATTTCATTCCCGATGTGGATAGTCCCCGTGGTGGCGAGTGGGTGGGAAATACCTACTATCTGATTCATCCTCCTTACCTGAGTTCCTTCCGTGATACCGATGGCGATGGAGTTGCTGATGAAGAGAAGCTACTGATCCAAGGTCTAGGGGGAGGTATTGAGCATCCACGTGGTGCTGATCATACTACGAACGGTGTGACGATGGGGATCGATGGTTGGCTTTACATCGCGGTAGGCGATTTCGGAATGACCAACGCCCGGGCGGCAGATGGAAGCACCTACACCTTGCATGGAGGCGGAGTTGTAAGAGTGCGTCCCGATGGATCTGAGTTGGAGCCCTATGCGCTGATGGTTCGCAATATCTACAATCTCGGGATCTCTCCCTACATGGATATATTCAGCCGTGATAATACCAACGATGGAAAAGGTTGGAATACGCGGCTCCACCATTTTACTTCTTTAGGGGACCATGGTTATCCTCGTTTGTACAAGAATTTCGAGGACGAAGCAATAGCACCACTCAAGGACTACGGGGGTGGATCCGGAACGGGAGGTGCCTACATTCATGAACCGGGCTTTCCTGGGAACTTTGGCGACATGCTTTACACGACGGATTGGACGACCGGTCATGTGTATTACCATGATCTGCCGCGGGATGAAGAAAGCTTTGGACCTGCTCAGGAAGTATTTGAGGTGTTGCCACGTGCCACCGGTGTAGATGTTGATGGATTTTCGCGCTTGTACATGGCGGATTGGAGAAATGGTAAATTCAAGTTTGCCGGACCGGATACCGCAGTGGGTGCTGTGCTCGTAGCCACTGCTCCTGGCGAGACGCCTGCGAGCTATCAGGATGTAACAAAGGCGAGTGACATGGATTTGCTTAAGTTGATCGGTTCAAGGAGTGCTGTGCAGCGAATAGAAACACAGCAAGAGATCCTGAAACGGGGTGGTGGTAGCACCAGCCTGGAGAAGTCCTTGCTGGCGATAGCGGAGGATGTCTCCCGCCCATTGTATGGCCGGGTAGCGGCAGTCTTCACCTACAAACAATTATTGGGTGCGAAGAGTACGCCCGGATTAGCAGCCTTGGTTAAGGATGAAACGATTCGGGAATTCGCTCTTCGCGCTATGACCGATCGTATGGATGAACTCGATAATGTTCCTGTAGATCTTTACGTGAAGTCACTCAGTGACAAAGACCCTCGTGTGGTACTTCAAGCGCTGATTGGATTGGAGCGTATAGGAGATTCCACGACAGCATCTAAGATACTAGCTGCATCGACCAAGTGGACCCAGGCCGAAGTCTCGCCTCGTATTCGTCACACTGCGACTGCGACACTCGTATCACTCGAAGATGTGGATGCTTGTCTTGCTGCGCTGGACGATGCTGCGACACGGCAACTGGCTCTCTCTGCGCTCAAACGTATGTATCGGGTGGAGGCTGTTCATGGGCTTATGGAAGTCGTCAAGGCGACGGATGATACTGATCTTCATTTCGATGCGTTACAGGCAATGGCCCGGTTACATTTTCAGGAAAAGCCCTGGGATATGCTCAGTTGGTGGGGTACCCGTCCAGATGACCGGGGACCGTATTTCGAGCTAATTACTTGGTTTCTTAGCAAAGGAATCTTGGCGGTTCTTGAATCGGAGTTTTCGAATATTCCGGAAGAACGGCAAGGCACCTATTTGGAAGGGTTGGCGAAAAACCGAATCGCGGTAAGCGAGCTAAAATTAGAAGGACTGGATCCTGTTCTTGCAGCGTTAGGACTATTGACGCCCACGGATGCGGACATCCGTTTGTTGGTGGATGCTGCCAAAGATCCTTCCAGAAACTGGACCCAGCGTCTGGAGTGTTACCGTGCTCTGATGCGGGACAATGCGACGCTGCGCAGTGACGCGCGTATTGAAGTATTGGCTTCGTGGATGGACCAGTCGGAGCCACCAGAAGGAACCGAACAATTTGTTAGTGATTTTGTGAACGAGACCCAACGGGGTCTAGAACTAAAACCCCTTCGTAAGATTGCTGCATCAGCAAGCGACACTGAAAGTCGTATTTCCTGGCGGGCACTGCTAACGATGCTTGTTTCGCCCTTGGCAAAAGACCAGTGGCGAGAGGGTGTTTCCAAGATGGTAAGTGAAAACCCTCGTGAAATCGGTTTCTTTCAAGCGTTAGCGGATCTTAAATTATCGGGCTTTGAACAACAGATCGAAGTCGGTCTTAATTCAGACAACGATGACCTGATTCACGCGGCAGAGAATGCGCAGGCTGAAGTTGCTTCGACCCTCGATACCGGACCTAAGGTGATGGAATTGACGACGGTCGAAGTCTTCGAGGCAGCCATGAAGAATCGCGATGATCCGGCCTACGGAAAACAGGTGTTTACCCGAGTCGGTTGTATTGCCTGCCATGCAGTGGATATGGACGCGGAACAAAAGGGTCCTTATCTTGGATCTGCCGGTGCGAAGTTTACCCGTGATTACTTGATCGATTCGATACTCGAACCGAACAAGGTGGTGGCCCAAGGATTTCAGACCTCCCTATTCACGATGAAAGATGGATCAGCTATGATGGGGTTTGTCACTGCAGAAGCCGATGGAATCGTTACGGTTCGCGACATTGCTGGACAAGCCAGCCAATTGAAGCGAGGGGATGTGGCCAAGGAAGATCATTTACCTAATTCATTAATGCCTCCCGGTTTGGCAAGCGGTTTGACAGTCGGTGAATTTACTTCGCTCATTGACTATCTGGTGTCATTAAAGGGAGATGAATAAGTTTTTTTCCACTTGGTTGCTGGTTGTATTTCTCCTTGTAAGTCTTTGTTCGGCAGTTTCTGCCCGGATGCCCAATGTAGTATTTATTGTCGCTGATGATCTCGGATATGGAGATCTAGGCTGCTATGGGCAGGAGAAGATCAAGACCCCTCATATTGATCGCATGGCGAAGGAGGGAATGAAATTTACCGCCCACTATGCGGGTAACGCAGTATGTGCTCCTTCCCGAAGCGTGCTCATGACCGGCAAGAACCCGGGGCATACCTATATACGCAATAACCGCGGAATGGGGACGGGGCGAGTCATCGGTAAGCCTGAGATAGAAGGTCAGTTTCCTCTTCCCGATGCGGAAGTGACTCTCGCTGAAGTCATGCAGGATGCTGGTTATGTGACGGGTGGTTTTGGAAAGTGGGGATTGGGCGGACCTGATTCAACAGGTGAACCATTGCGGCAAGGATTTGACCGTTGGTTTGGCTACAACTGCCAGGCCGTTGCCCATAATTTTTACCCGACTTACCTTTGGGACGACGACAAGGTTATCGAACTCGATAATCCTCCGTTTTCTGCTCACGACGGTTTTCGTGATGACGAAGATCCCGATGATCCAGCGAGTTATAAACGGTTTGAGGGAAATGAATACTCGGCTGATTTAATTTCCGATCAGGCGCTCAATTTTATTCGAGACAATAAAGAGAAACCATTTTTTCTCTACTGGCCAACTACGGTACCCCATGTAGCGCTGCAGGTTCCGGATGATTCACTTGAGGAATATATCGGTGAGTGGAATGACCCTCCTTACAAAGGGGGGAAGGGTTACATTCCACATTTTAAACCGCAAGCGGCTTATGCAGCCATGATTACACGTATGGACCGAGATGTTGGTCGTGCGATGGATCTCGTTTCAGATCTGGGTCTTGATGATGATACCATCTTCATCGTTACGAGTGATAACGGAGCGACTCAAGGCACCCACGAGGGACTGGCTGGAACCGATGGTATTTTCTTCAATTCAAATGGGGGGTTACGGGATGGTA
>CALGUT010000527.1 GCA_937920335.1 uncultured Opitutales bacterium | reverse complement strand
TGAGAAGCCTTTATACCCTGGGTCGGGTGGGACACCTAGTTGTGCCGGATTCTGTTCATCGTTGGCTACGACCCACGGTTTTCCGGCAGCCTTGGAGGCTTCGACCCAACGGAGGGTTTGCTGGTGCACCTTATGCCATGGGTTTTGTAGAGAAGTTCCCGTCATAACGGACTGGTGACCGATGAGCGCTTGATACATCTGTTCCTGTTGGCTTGGAAACGAATGGATCACGATGTTGTGGTCGTAGGGATCCATATTGAGGATGTACTCCGCCATATCATTCTGCTCCTGATAAGTTTGAGTGTTTTCTTCGCCTAGGTTCCAGTTAAGAGCCAGATTGTGGGCGTAACGTGCGATGATTTCCCGCAAGTAGAGTTTTCTTTCTGGCCCGAGCACGCCACCGTCGAGTGATTCGGGAATGAGCGAAGGAACTTTTCCAGCTCCTCGGCGGTTATCATCCAGCTCGTTTTCCTGAAGTTTGAAGTGCAGGTAGATTCCTTTAGCTTGAGCGTGGGCGAAAACTATGCCCCACTGATCTAACTTGGATACGTCATAGTGGAATTTAGTGTCTCGTTCTACAAACGGCCAGATGTTGTCGCCGTCACCTCCTGCATTGTAGGTCAAAAACGAGAACGCATTCACACCTTTGGAAGCCAGGTAATTCAAGGAGCCAATGATGTTCTTACCCTTTCCGTTTTTCCAGGTGGGATCGCCTTTCTTGTAGTCCTTTGCATGGGGTTCCCAGGTCTTCAGTGGAACTTTCGATTTCATAGCGATGGTGCCATCAAAATCTACATACGCGAGAAATGTCTCGGGAGCATCGGGACCGGCTTTGAGAAAAAACTCGCCGGTTTCCGCGAAACGTAGGTAGTGGCCTCCGACGTATTCAAGACGTCCTTTACCCCGAAAATCGGCACCCTTTTTGTCAGTATTTGAAATCTCAAAGTAGCCATTCTGACCGTGGAAAGGAGATAGATAATCATCGATCGCAGGGTTGAGCGCGGCTCCTTCTCCTTCCACAAAAGAGACTCGATAGCTCCAGGTACCGGCCTTGTCAGGAGATAGGTGAGCCCTCCACTTGTTGCCAAATTCGGCTGAAGAGTTTGCTGCGTCTCCGTCACCTGCAAAGTAGCCAGGCACCGTAATAACCGGGTTGCCTGATTCGTGAGCGAAAGTCACATACATACTGTAGTCGGTAAACGGATTGGGTTTGTTATCCTGTTCGTGAGCGAAGGGCCCGTTTTGTGTTAAAGTCACGGCGTGCCATGTCTTAAGCTCTCCGGAAATAGCAACTGATCCATCGCCATCCTTTCCATTGGACATTACCTGATCAGGACCTGTTTGCTCAAACGTTTTTGCTGCTACGGCTACAGCCTCCTCTTTGCCGAGATCTACTTCTCTTGTGCTAAACACGACCTTCTCCCAGCGGCCACGTGTGCTGGTTGTCTCGGTCGTGTAACTTATATGCGATCTTACTTCGATGATTTCACCTTCATTTACGGAAACTCCGCCCCAAGCTTTTGTAAACTTGGGTCCTGTTTCTACAGTTTCGTCAGACAGAGGATTCGTATAGATGCCAACGCTGCGACCTCCGATTAATACTTCGTAGGATGAACGTCCGTCGTTTTCTCCAACGGTGTGTAGTTCAATTGTAAATTCAGCATTTCCAGCGGGAACCGTGGCGGTCGCCGAGGCATTGCGGTGACCTTTATCAGGATCAATGGCTAGCCATTTGTCTTGGTCTATATAGTAGTTACTACCATCGATTTTAAAATCAGTGGATTTTAAAACGTATTCAGTCTGGGCGTGAGTGTTAGTAGTCAGGAGCGACGTAAGCATCGCAGTGAGAAACAGGTAAAAAGGCTTCATAGGATTCTGAATGATAGTTAGCGATATTCAACTGGTCAGACCATTAAGATCTTCTATTAACTGCGCAAGCTTTGGATGATGATTTTCGCAATCTACATCAGTTCGGTTCGTTAAGGGAGCATTGAACGTGGGTCCACTAGGATATTAAGGGCCTATCTTAAGGGATCGCGGCTCGCTGAGCCTCCTGTGGCTGTATTGAATCCGTTTCCAGCTAGTGAAAAGCAAGGTAATACAAAGGATTATTTAGTGATTTAATAAGTTAATATTTTAGTAACTTCTGAAATCAGTATCAGTGATTTGACGGAAAGGCTTTTGTTCGAATCTTACGGGTTTGTTTATGAATCAGCTAAAGCGTTTACTCCTATATTCTGGGATCCTTTGTTCTAGTTTTCTTTCGCTCAAGGCGATCAATACGAGTTCGGTTTTTAGCGCTGATGTTAAGAAAGGGGCACCTGCTTTAGAGTATCGGTCAGGCTACGATCCGGATAGTCACAATTTTGCTCATCGGCTTCACTATCAATATGGATTATCTGAAAGCTGGCGTATGCGATTGATTCTGTTGCAAAGCAAAAACGATCTTGAAAACCTTGAGTATCGCTATGCCCGTTGGGAAGGCCAATGGCAGTTTTTGGAGGACGAGGAAGCTGGTTGGGATAGTGCGCTGCGTTTTGAGCTTCAGCTAGCTGATTTTGATGACGATCCATCACGGGCTCGCGTGGCTTGGACGGGCAAGAAGGATCTAGATGAAGACTGGCTGGTTAGGTGGAATCTCCTTACAGGTCATTAGATTGGTAGTGAGTCCAAAAGCGGTTTACTGCTGGAATCACGGGCTCAGGTTAGTCGAAAGATCAATAGCCAGTGGCGATTTGCGATAGATTATTACGGTGACATGAACACTACTAAAACGATTGGCAGCTTCGACGACCAGGAACATCAACTTGGGCCGCTTTTCAAATTTAGCTTGAACAATGGATGGTCTGGAAACTTTGGAGCGCTTTACGGTATCTCAGATAGTGCACCTGACAAGGAGTACCGAATGACTCTTATATTCGGGTTCTAGATTGCCGCAATATAGTGCCCGAAGACTGCCTCGGTTATAGGTTTAACGCGAGTGATAGAGCTCGCTCATAGGGAAATCAGGGTTCTCTGATTCTCCACCTGAAAAAAATATTAGAGTCGCTTTCTCTGTCCACAGGACCCTCTATTCGAACTGTTTTGAGATCGTCTTGGGGATACTCAAGTCCATTATTGATGGCATCCCAAGCTGACCAATTTTTCAGGTCTTTGCTGATTTCAATCTGAAACGATCGGTTGGGTAGTTGATCATACTCGAACCACGCGGAGTCTTCTTCGATTTGGTATTCGAATTCCCAATTCACTTCTGGGTTTAGCGGATTGGAATCAATCAAGTATTCTTGATAATTCGATAATGAATCAAAATCAGCATCAAAGTTTTTATCACCTTCATCGCTGGTGTCAGAGCCGAACTGTTCTCGGCGCCAATTTTCGTAACCCTTGTAGTCAGATAGACTCGTGATCCATTCTGAAATTAGTTGAATCGCTTCTTCATCAAATTCAGTGGTCGCAAGTGGAGGCATGCGTTCAAATCCTGTATCGCCTGTTAGTCGACTGAGAAGTATGGAAGTTTCGGTCACACCGGGGACCACTAATTTATTTTCAGGTGTGCCGCCATCATTACTGGCTACTCCGTTTAAAAGACCGGTTTCTCCAAGAGGGAGCTCCGGTCTGGCATCCCAGGTCCCCAACCCGGTTCCGTTCGTTTGGTGGCAGGACACGCAATTGACTGCAAGGTAGGCACGAGCCCTAGCATCTAATGATTTAGTCATGTCGTCAGCTGCAGCAAAAGCCGGTAGGGTGTGTAAAGCGTCGACCTCGTTTTTGAAATAGCCTGCAGTCTTGAGGGCATTTAGCTGATTGCCTAGTTCGCCCAAGAGGTTCCCGGTTTTGTTTAATTGCCTCGTGTTAAATGCTAGCGCATGCCCTGCGATGGGGGTGTGGCATTGTAGGCATTCGGCTCGTCCCGGGATTTTCCATATCTGGGTTTTCTCAACTCCACCGTCATCAATGTTGAATCGGATTTCAGCACCTTCAATCGGAGCTAGGTAGGCTTCAGTCTGATCTTTATTCCATTGGTAGCTTAACCCGTAGGAGCCATCAGCTGTTTTGACTAGAAATCGCGTTTCTACGCGTCGCTTGGTGGCGGGGTTCCCACGTTGCAGCTCAAGCTCGAAGTGTTTTATCCAGACCATGCCATTTGGGAATATCCAGGGCTTGTCCCGGTTCCATGTCATGGAGTCATCGAGGTTGGGGATAGAGAACCATCGCTGCTTTTTAGCGTGGTCGGACCAGAATCGGACGTTCTGATCGTAGGGGTAGACTCCCGGATTGGGCGTAAGGTTTGAAAGGTTGGCGAAGGCGCCCGTCTGTGTGAGGTTCGCTGGAATATCTGGTGTTGCGGCTGTGTCTTCGATCAATCGCCAGATTTTCCCTTCGAAGTCGGATAGTAGAATATCCCCGTTTTTGGGGTCTGGGTGGAAGGCGGTGATTCCACTTTTGAATGTGAGGAGATTTACGGTTACTGTTCCCCCTTCTTCTTCATATAGAGACCACATTTTGTTCAGTTGAAAATCTGCAAAAATATAACGCCCATACAGTGCTGGAAGTCTATCCCCTCGATATACAATGCCCCCTATGATAGCTGCTGGACTTCCACTGCAAGAATAATCATGGATGGGCGGTATGCCTGAAAAACCAGAGGGTTTCTGATCTGATTTTGGTCCGTCGACAATACCTTCTTTATAGGGCCATTGATAGTTTCCACCTTTCACGATTCGGTTTACTTCTTCTCGGGTGGAGGTTCCCACATCGGCTGCATAGAGATCACCATTGAGTGGATCGAAACTGATCTGCCAGGGATTACGCAAACCCGTCGCATAAAATTCGGTACGAACAGCGGCTCCTGTTTCGAATGGCACACTTTCGTATTCGAATTTACCTACCCAGGGATTGTCCGCTGGAATACTATAGTATGCTAGGCCTTCTCCATTTGTCCTTATCGACGGGTGGGGACTAGGTTCTGGATTTCCCGGCAATTTATCGACATCGATACGAATGATCCCTGAAAAGAAATTCTTGGTTATTGTCTGCGTATTGTTGTAGGCATCCGTTTGAGATCCTTCGTCTCCTAGCGAGCAATACAAGTATCCATCCGGGCCGAACTCGAGATCGCCCGCTTGGTGCCCCGGGTCTCGATCGACTTGTCGAATTAGAATAGTCTCCGAGGACTTATCTGCCCGGTTGGGATCACCTGAAGACGCCTTGAATTTGGAAAGAATTACATGGCGTGTGGGTTTACCTGGAAATGGGTTCGGAGATGGTTCAATATTGTCCGCGTAAAACACAAAGAAGGTTCGATTGTTCGCGTAATTTGGGTGGAATGCCAGACCGACCAATCCTCTTTCCGCAAGGTCAGAGACTTTTGCCGATAGATCCAAAAATACCTGGCTTGAGGGCGTCGTGCTTTGTAGGTTATTTATGACTTTAATGATTCCTTTCTTTTCTAGAACGAACAGTCGGTTCGTTTCGCCAGGGGGAACTGCCATGTTTACGGGTTGCGAAAATGTCAGTCCAGGAATCGCATCGACGAGTTTGTAGGCCCCTAGCGACATCGATTCAGGGAGAGCCAGAGTGGTGTTTGGTAAACGACTCGTTGAATCGAAGTTAATGGTAACTGTTGCTGAGTTTGATACCTCTCCTCGTGAATCTTGTACTGAATAGCTGAATTGGTCAGTTTCTGCGGGAGGCACAGTGTGAGTATAGGTGATTCTACCGTTTACGGAGTCTACGGTTACTGAGCCGCGTGTCGGCAATGAATCGATTGTTAGCGTGGCTATATCTATATCACCTTCTGTATCCACGTCGTTTTCTAGTACATTCAGGTTTATTGTTCCGCGTGAGGAGATCGTTGCGACGTCGTCGCGCGTCTGAGGAGGATTCGGATTGAAAGGAATGTCTCCTGTTCGATTAAAGACCGCAAAGCTCAAGAAGCTACTTACGTGAAAGGTCTCAGGATCTTTGGACTCTTCTTCCTGCTGGTAAACGATTGCGGAGCTGGGATTTAATACTTTTAGACGCATAGTAGCAGGATCGTCATCATTGTATTTTCTCTTTTGAGAAAAAAATGGTGAATCGAGTGAAAACCCTCCTTGGTCGAAGTTTATCTGAGCAGGATCAGAACCAATCTCCTGTTCAGAAATTCCAGTAACGTATTGAGCGTATCCCGACATGCTGCTGGGTTCAAATGCGACCCAGGCAACTTCTTCCCCTGAATGCCCCGATCCCCTTTTGTTTTCCTCGACCAGCAATCGCATGGAAAACTTTGTGTTGTCTACGCTGTCAACTTGGACGGTGGTTGGTCGCGAATCATAATAGGTAATGACCTGCGCAAAGACAGCTGGTGAAAGGTTAAAACCGGTTGCCAGGTTTTGGACTCGGAAATCATCTGAACGAACACCGGTTCTGATGCCGGCCTCAATCCGAGCACCGTTTACGAGTGTATGGCTCCCCGCTTCGATAACCAGGTATGAGATTTTCTCATTTCCGTGAGCGGCGGGAAGGTAGCTCCAGCGGTCCAATTGAAACTGGAATCCTTTGCTTCCAACATTTCTGACACGAACCGTTACTGGTTTGTCATCTTTATCCGTAGGGGGGCCGAGAATTACGACAGGGTTATTGTAGGTGTAGTTCGTGGTTATGGAATGCCACTGATTCGCATTGTCTTGCTTAATCTCAACGATACCCACTTCTCCTTTGTTTCCAGATGCTAAGGTTTGGAAGCAAAGTGTAGTGAGTATTAGAATACCACCCAGTAATCGGGTAGGTTGGATAGTAATCATTGAGGTCTTTAGCAAAGCGGGTGGTAGATCGTTATCCAAACCTCGAACTTACTGTCAAGGAATCTTAGTTTCATGAAATTTTGAAATATGGAGTGTCTTTGATGTTAACGCATTCATCTGTGTGAGGCTTAAGTTTTTTTTACGCTCAGTAGGGGCGTTCTTACCGGTGAACGGTTCTCTTTGCTGCGGACAGTATTATCGTCATCTTAGATTCTTACATACAATATTTGACGAATGGTTGTCTAATTATTGAATAGTGCTTGAATGTCTAGTGAAGCAGTGCCGGTGATAATAGCTGTTCGGTCCCTCGGATCAATTACGATGTTGCCAGGATATCGTCGTAAAGAGGCATCGTTAGAAAACAGAAACAAGTTTGATGTTAGCTATACCTGGTTTGCGATTACTTGACTTTATGTAGGCTTCCCGGTTGGAAAATGATGCGATGTATTCACTTTCGCACTTGAATGGCGATTCTCGGCGGTTAGTTTCTGTGAGGCATGCGCAGTCATTCATTTTCTTTTCTATTGTTGCTAAGTTCGGCAGTCGGGCTTTGGGGGCAGCTACTCTTCACCGCCGGGACGGATACGAATCTGGCTCTATTTGAAAGAATCAATGGGCAGACCTTCCAGATTAATACCGGACTCAGCACTCACAATTCACTTGGAGTTTCTCGAGATGGTCGATTTGCGACGTTCAGCACTCCAGACGTTCCCCAAGGCAATGGGATTAATCCCAGTTCCGACCTCTATGTGTACGATCGTGCTACCAGAACGACCCGTCGGATCGTCGATAATTTCTCAAGTTTCGATGGCGCTTTCCAGACATGGAATCGCGTGCTTTCGAGTAAAGTCTCACCTGGTGGCCAGTTCGTTGCCTATGGTGTTGCGATATCTCGGGCGCTGGGTGGAACCGCAGCGCAAACAACAAACGAACTGAATATTGTCGATGCGGCTACAGGTCTTCTCTTGAGTAACCCTACGGGTGCGCGCGGTCCTACTTCGGATGCGTTTGCCGCTGAATTTCAGGGGATTTCGTTTTCTCCGGATGGACTGTCGTTTGTTACCCCCGTCTACCGATACATAGGGGTTGATGACCCTTTACCGATTGAGTTACCGACTATCGTTCGCTTTACTCGGGATCCAAATTCTGGGCAATGGTTGCTGGCGGCCAACCTGTCGCTGCCGCAGTGGAGTCGCAACCCGCAAACCTTCTTAGCTTCTGCTTCCGTGCATACCTTTCCATCATTGTCGCCCAGCGGACAAGGTCTCGCCTACTTCAGTGTATTCGTTCCCGATGCGTCAACGGGGACGGCTGCTTGGACGAGTCGAGTAGTCGTTGCCAATGCGGATGGTAGCAATGCCAGAGTCTTGTCTTCTTTCGCTCCGGGGTTGGTGCCGACTGGCCTGACTTGGACCACCGATGGCACTGCCTTGGTAGTTTCTGTTGCAAATCAACTATTTTCGGGAACCGGTTTTATTCCGGAGCCACGGCG
>CALGUT010000526.1 GCA_937920335.1 uncultured Opitutales bacterium | reverse complement strand
AAGACATTGGATTATCTGCGTTTGACGGGCCGCGATGAAGGGGCAATTAAACAGGTAAAAGACTATTTCGAAGCTCAGGGAATGTTTGGCATCCCCAAGGCTGGTGATGTGGAGTACACGAAATCCCTGGATCTTGATCTGGCGAGCGTCGTTCCCGGTGTGGCTGGGCCAAAACGCCCACAAGATCGCATCAATGTTCCGGACTTAAAGAATCGTTTTCGCTCCTTGTTTGAAATGCCAGTTGCAGAGGGAGGTTTTGGAAAGTCCATGGATGACTTTAGTCAGCAAGTTTCGGTTAAAAGCTCCGAAGGTGGGGTTGCGGTTGCTGAGCCTAAAATTAGTCATGGAAGTGTCTTGATCGCAGCAATTACCAGTTGCACCAATACATCGAATCCTAATGTGATGATCGCAGCGGGCCTTGTCGCTAAAAAGGCTGTTGAAAAAGGTCTTACAATCGATCCAACCGTTAAGACCAGCCTAGCGCCAGGGTCTCGTGTTGTAACGGAGTATCTGGAGGCAACCGGTCTGCAAGAGTACCTCGATAAAATTGGGTTCAATTTGGTAGGCTACGGTTGCACCACGTGTATCGGTAACAGTGGCCCGTTAGAAGAACCGATAGAAAATGCGATAAGAGAAGGTGATTTGGTGGCCGCCAGCGTGTTGTCAGGAAACCGAAATTTTGAAGCCCGTGTTCATAGTTCTATTCGAGCGAATTTTCTAATGTCGCCTCCACTGGTTGTTTCTTACGCTTTGGCTGGCACTGTGGATATCAATTTAGATAAAGATCCCATCGCCAACGACTCGGACGGTAACCCGGTTTATTTAAAAGATATTTGGCCGACCCAGGAAGAAGTACAGGCGCAAGTGGCCTCCGGGATCACGTCCGAGATGTTTACGGGTCAGTATTCGAAGATCATGGACGCGTCCGCAGAATGGCAGTCGGTGGAAACTTCGGAGGGAGAAATTTATGATTGGAAGGAAGAGAGCACTTACATTCAGGAGCCTCCATTTTTTGATGATTTTGGCATGGATCCCAATCAGATTGTGAACTTTTCGGACCTTCGACCGCTGGCGATTCTCGGTGACTCTGTTACGACCGACCATATCTCACCGGCAGGAGCATTCAAAGCGGAGACACCTGCTGGAAAGTATTTGATTTCTAAAGGAGTCGAGACGAAGAATTTCAATTCGTATGGATCCAGACGAGGGAATGACCGCATTATGACGCGTGGCACATTCGCGAATGTCCGAATCAAGAATCGCATGGCGGGCGGCAAAGAGGGTGGTTTTACCAAACTGATGCCTGAAGGCGAATTGATGGCGATTTACGATGCGTGCCAAGAATACAAGAAGCGGGGAACCGGAACGATCGTATTTGGTGGCGTAGACTACGGAATGGGCAGCTCGCGTGACTGGGCCGCAAAAGGAACTAATCTTTTGGGCGTCAAAGCCGTAGTTGCAAAAAGCTTCGAACGTATTCACCGAAGCAATCTTATTGGGATGGGAGTCCTTCCTTTGGAGTTCATCGAAGGAGAGAATGTAGACAGCCTACAACTAGATGGTTCGGAAGAGATCTCAATAACGGGTCTCTCAAATGAGCTGAAACCTGGTATCTTACTGGATATGGAAATTAAGCGAGAAGATGGAAGCAGCCATGCGACGCAGGTTACATTGCGTATCGATACAGCCATTGAAGTGGAGTATTACCGTCACGGTGGTATTCTTCCTTACGTTTTAAGAAACATCATTTCTTCACAATAAACTCGAAGTATCATGGCTGATGAGTCCAGGCCGACCTTCATGGTCGATGTGTCGGGCCACCCCCAAAAGGTGATCATTCACGGTCGGGCGAATTTCCTGAATTGCAGTCCGTTGCGTACCTTTTTTCGGAAGATGTTCGATCACGGAGAGCGGGAGTTTCTTCTAGATTTTTCCGATTGCACAGGGATGGATAGCACTTTTCTTGGGATTCTGGCGGGCGCGGCTTTGGAGGTTCAAAGAGCGAGTCCAAAGGGAGAGCTGCAGCTTTCGGGTCTCGACGATAGGAACCTAGAGCTCGTCAAAAACTTGGGTTTACAGAGGATTGTTACGATTTTAAGTAAATCCGTTGCGGTCGACGAGCTTGATGCGAAGGGACTTGTGGGTGAAATTCAGACTGAAGAGCAGAAAAAGGAAATGCTTATCGGTGCCCATGAGGATCTGGTAAAAGTCGATGATTCGAACCTCAATAAATTCGAAGACTTACTGACATTTTTGAGAAACGAAGACTGAAGCGCGATCTTGCGAGGTTCTGTACAACCTCGACAGAAGTTCAGCGCATTTTTCTGGTGCAAATCCTGAGTTGAACCTTTTTATAGCCTAAATGAGTACTGAAACATCTGTTAAACAGCCAACTCTGCCTGATGCAGCCGGACACTTCGGTCCTTATGGCGGAGTCTATGTGCCGGAAACACTCATGACTGCTTTGCAGGAGCTTGGAGAAGTTTACGCCGAAGCTCGCAAGGATCCTAGCTATGAATCCAAGCTTGCTTGGCACCTTAAAGAATTTGCGGGGCGTCCGACCGAATTGTATTTTGCAGAGCGCATGACTAATTTGCTAGGCGGAGCGAAAGTATATTTTAAGCGTGAAGACCTCCTTCATACGGGCGCTCACAAAATCAATAATGTAATCGGTCAGGTACTACTTGCTCAACGTATGGGCAAGAAGCGAATCATCGCTGAGACTGGTGCGGGACAACACGGCATCGCAACGGCTGCTGCTTGCGCTAAGTTCGGATTGGAATGTGTTATTTATATGGGCCGCGTGGATATGGAACGCCAGGCATTGAATGTGTATCGTATGCGCCTTTGTGGTGCGGAGGTCCGACCTGTAGATGCCGGTCAAAAGACACTCAAAGAAGCCGTTAGTGAGGCAATGCGTGACTGGGTCACTAATGTTCGTGACACCCATTATATTTTGGGTTCAGCATTGGGGTCTCATCCGTATCCGATGATGGTCCGGGATTTTCATCGTATTATCGGGAAAGAAGCCAGAGCCCAAATGTTGGAACGAGAAGGGCGTTTACCAGATGAGTTGTGTGCCTGTGTCGGTGGCGGCAGCAATGCAATTGGGTTATTCTATGACTTTCTCGATGACGCTGACGTAAGGATGGTTGGTGTAGAAGCCGGTGGCCGTGGTATTCAGGAAGGCGAGCATGCCGCTCGCTTCCAAGGTGGAAAGCTGGGTGTTCTTCAAGGAACCAAGACTTACGTGTTGCAAGATCGTGATGGTCAAATT
>CALGUT010000525.1 GCA_937920335.1 uncultured Opitutales bacterium | reverse complement strand
CGTCGCTGCAGATGCCCGTATCATCGGTGTAAACAACAGAAACCTTGCCACCTTCACGACAGATCTGGCGCTTTCAGAAAGCCTGATACCAAAGATCCCGGCCTCCTGTGCAAGCATAGCGGAATCGGGAATATTCAACCTGGAAGACGTGAGTCGCGTCAAGGCCGCGGGTGCCCAGGCCGTTTTAATCGGACAGGCATTGATGGAGCATTCCGATCCGGGTATGTTCATTCAAGCTATCCACAATCTTTAGGCCCCTACTTTGCGGATGGCATACCCGACTCTAAAAGTAGTCAGAGACCTCCTCGAAAGCCGTAGCCTAGCCCCTCAGAAGCGACTGGGGCAAAATTTCCTGGTAGACGCCAACGTAGCCCGAAAATCATTGGAGCTGGCAGCCATTGAACACAATGACTTGGTAGTGGAGATCGGACCCGGTCTAGGAGCTCTGAGCACCTTACTCCTTGAGGCTCAGTGTCAAGTTTACGCCATTGAAATGGACTCCGGTCTACACCGCTACCTCCAGGAAGAAATAGCACCGCTTTATCCCGAGAACTTCCACCTTACGCATGGAGACGCTATGGACATGCCCGTCGCATCCCTCCCCTCCGAAACTAATACTTATAAGATTGTAGCGAATCTACCCTACGCGATTTCAACCCCTTGGCTCGATGCGATCCTAGCGGGCACTACACTACCAACCAGAATGGTCCTCATGCTCCAGAAAGAGGCAGCCATGAGATTCATTGCAGATTGCGGAACCGGGAACTACGGCCCTATTTCAATATTCTTAAAATCAGCTTACGACGTGGAAGCGATTCACAAAGTAAGCGCTCAGTGCTTTTACCCGAGCCCCGATGTCGGGTCGGCTTTATTAAGCATCAAAATGAAAACCGAACCGATTCTGTTTGGCACCGAAATCAAAAACGGTATTCGCCAGATTTTCAGGCAACGAAGAAAACAAATCAGCTCAATCGTTCCGAAAATTGAAAATCCAGAGCCATTCAAGTCGTGGCTTAAAAGCCTCACATCCAAAGGAATGAGTCCAACCACTCGTCCCGAAGCGATCAGTATCGAAAATTGGCAGAAACTGGTGGAACGCTAGTTCTAGGCCTTACCAATGGCATAGGTCCTGTAACCTATCGCTTCCAGTGCTGATCGATCTAAGATATTGCGTCCATCGAAGATACAGGCGGGTTTCTCCATGGAATCATAGATTCTTTGATAATCCAAATCCTTAAAGACGTCCCATTCAGTCAAGATAGCTACGGCATGAGCCCCTTCACAGGCGGCATAAACATCCTCTGCAATAACCACATTGCGATTCGCATTTCCGTCAACATCGATCGGCTCTACCCCTAATTCGTCGAATATTAATTCAGGAGTAACTTGAGGGTCAAAGATCGCCACGGTTGCGTTCTCTGCAATCAGATCCTGGCAAACGTAGATAGATGCAGACTCACGAGTGTCATTAGTATCTTTCTTAAAAGCAAAGCCAAGGACCGCAATTTTCTTACCGTTAACGGTATTAAAGAGCCGCTCTACGATTTTGCCAGAAAACCTTTTTTTCTGGTAGTCATTCATATTAACGACTTGAAACCAATAATCGGCAACTTCTTTGAGACCAAAGTGCTCACAGAGGTAAACCAGGTTCAAAATATCTTTCTGAAAACATGAGCCGCCAAATCCGACGGACGCCTTTAGAAACTTAGGACCAATACGGCTGTCGGTTCCAATAGCTCTCGATACCTCATCCACATCCGCACCCGTGGCTTCACACAAAGCGCTCATGGCATTGATAGACGAGATACGTTGAGCGAGGAATGCGTTAGCAGTGAGTTTAGAAAGCTCTGAGGACCACAAGTTTGTCGTAATGATTCTCTCCCGTGGTATCCAATTTGCATATACACTGACGAGCTTTTCAATCGCGGCCAGGCCATCGGGCGTTTGGTCGCCCCCAATAAGAATCCGATCTGCGTTATGTAAATCTTCGATCGCCGTACCTTCCGCCAAGAACTCAGGATTAGAAAGCACTTGAAACTGAGCGGTTTCGCTTTCATCCAATATCGCCTTCAGCGCATCTGCTGTCCGAACGGGGATTGTTGATTTCTCAACGATAATCTTCGGACCTTTAGCCATCTGCGCAATGTCTCGGGCACACTTCTCGATGTAGACCAGATCAGCTGCCTTTCCAGCACCGATACCGTATTTCTTGGTTGGAGTGCCTACAGCAACGAAGATGATATCAGCTTCAGCGATCGCAGTTTCACGATCCGTTGAGAAGAACAAATTCTTTCCTCGTTGTCCCGCCACAACTTCCTCCAATCCCGGTTCATAGACAGGTAGATTCCCGCTATTCCAGGCTTCGATTTTAGACGCATCTACATCGACGACTGTAACTGTAATGTGAGGGCATTTCTCAGCGATAACGGCCATGGTAGGTCCCCCTACATAGCCAGCGCCAATACAACAGATTTTCATAACTCAGATAAGATAGGATTTTAAAAAGATCATAGTAAGAGCTATCGCAGAACCTTGGCCAAACGTTGTCCCGCTGTGACCAAATCGTGATGCTCTAGTACTCCGAAAGATAAACGGATGTAGTTTTTCGGTCCCCCTGGAGCAAAGCATAAATCACCGGGCACATAAATCACGCCTTCTTTTACGGCATTTTCAAACATCGGACCCTTCAAGGACGTGTCTGCTCCCTGCGGTCCTTTCACCCAAAAAAACATACCCCCACCAGGCTTTTCCCAATTCCATCCCATTTCTGGGAGACCTTCATTCACCAAGACCTCCTGCAGGATATTCATTTTTTTCAGATAACGGGTACGACCGGCGGCCAACTCAGCATCGTAAACACCTTCCAATGCAGCTCGCTCAATGATCGCCTGCGCATAGTTGGATGTCCCAAAGTCATGGTGCCCTTTTACACTGGCCATCTTCGAAAGGATCTCCGGGTGATCACAGACGACGTAGCCCACCTTCAATCCCGTCGCGAAGGGTTTTGTGAAGGTGCCAAAAAAGAGACGCGGAAAACCTTCGAATCCTATATTTGCCAGTATTGAGGACGATGGAAAACGGTCTTCAAAATACAGCTCGAAGTAGGCACCATCCTCTAGAACAGGAATCACAAGATCTGCATCTCTCAGGATTCCTGAAACCTCGCTTTTCTTTTCATCCGTAAGGCATCTCGTCGAAGGATTCGAATACCACGACTCCAGATAGATTCCCTTAACTTTGTCAATAGTCCCATCCGATTTAAAGCTATCGATCAACG
>CALGUT010000524.1 GCA_937920335.1 uncultured Opitutales bacterium | reverse complement strand
TAGCCAGGCGACCAGGGCGGAGAAGAAGAGCAGCCCCAAGAACCAGGTGGTGAAGAAGAAGCCCCTTCTCAAGAGGCACCTGCAGGCGGACAACCCGTTCCCGTGCAAATGACACCCGAAGAAGCAGTGCGCCTTTTAGAGGCGATGGAAGACGGTGAAAAGAAACTGCCGCTATTTATCGTTCAACCACCCGGCAAGAAAGATTCGAAAAAGGATTGGTAATTTCACCTAAAAGAATTTGTAGTAAATCCCTTTTCCCTTAGTACAAATAACCCATGAACACTCTCACAAAGAGCCGATTTTTTCAGAAGCAGACCCTCCTGCTGGCCGGACTTCTTTGTGTTTTCACATCCGTTCTGCATGCCCAGGTTCGGGTGAGTGCGATCGTTGAGCCCAATCCAATTGCGCTCGGCCAAAGTGCCCAGTTGAACGTGGTCATTGAAGGGAGTCAGAAAGCTGAGCCACCGGAAATTCGAAACAACGAATACCTGGAGTTTGCCTATCGTGGCCCCAATACCCAGGTCTCATGGGTAAACGGTGAAATGAAAGCTACGATCACCCACGTATTTCAGGTTCGCCCGCTGCGGCTGGGTAAATTTCGAATTGAGCCACTCGTGCTGTTCGTCGATGGGAAAAATTACCAAACGAATGAGATTGTAGTCGAAGTCGTTGAAAAAACGGAAACATCGATCGATATCAACGAGATCGCCTATCTGGAATTTGATGTTCCAGAGCGCAACGTATATGTCGGAGAGACTATCTCTTCAGAGCTACGCATGATCATGCTCAGCAAGGCTACCTTCCCTACCAAGGGCCTCCCCCAAATCGATGGCGATGCGTTTAGCATTACGCCCATCGATACCCAGCCACAAGTCACACGGGCGGTGAAGGACGGAAATTACTACGACGTCTATCTGTGGAAGATCGGTATAACTCCCGTGAAAGCGGGAACTCAGACACTACAGTTCCAGGCACCGCATGTCCTGAGGATACCGGAAGCCCGAAACTCTCGCGGCAGCTCCAGTATCTTCCGAAATGATCCTTTCTTCGATAACATGTTTGGACGTTACCGGGATACCGAAATCACCGCTGTCAGCGAAGCAGCGGAGATAACAATCGAGCCGCTCCCTGAAGCAAATCAACCGGCAAGTTTCAAAGGCGCAATCGGCAGCTTTGACATAGCCGCCTCTACCGATTCGACCAACCTGTCAGAGGGCGATCCGATTACCTTGAAAATCTCGATCAACGGAGACGGAAATTTCTCTCAGATGAGTCCTCCTGAGTTTCCAGCAGGCGACTCTTTTAAAACGTATCCCCCCCGAGTCGTAGACGAGCAACTCAACACCCAAGGCTACTCCGGGAACAAGCAATTTGAATACGTGGTGATTCCTCTTTCGGCAGACGTCACCGAAGTGCCCCCCATCCCCTTTTCCTATTTCAACCCTAGAACTGGTACCTATGCAGAAATGAATACACCGTCTATTCCAGTTTCCATAAAAGCTTCCAGTTTACCTCTGCCTGGGAACAACCCAGGCCAACCGAATACGCCGCAGTTGAATTTCCGTTCGCAGAATACTGATTCTGGCGATTTGTTGTTACCCATCAAGGTATCACTCGGAGCTACAATGGCCGCTCCCACACTGGCCAAGATGCAAAACACACTGACGATCTCCGTGCTTGCCCCGTTAGGTATACTCGGAATCGCTTATCTCATCCGCAGGTCAAGACACTCTTCGCAGAACGATCAGGAACGCATTCGTCTCAGAGCTCTGGATCAAAAGACTGCTAAACACCGGGCGGAGATGCTCAAAGCGAGAACGGATAACGATGAACACCTGTTCTACCAAGCCGCCTGCCGCGTATTGCAAGTCGCACTCGCTCGACAACTGGGTTGCAATCCCGATGCCATTACCGCCAAAGAGATTGATGCGCTCTGGGTGCCCTCACTGGGAGACGCTGACATAAAGGAATCGATCGAAACCTTTTTTCAAAAAGTAGATGCCCTACGTTATTCCGGAGGTGCGGGCGAAGTCGGTACTCTCGAAAAAGAAGAGCTCGAACTGGAGTCTATCCTCAGACAATTGGGTAAGAAAAAATGACGATTCGTACGTGCTTCACAGTTATATTCTTTTTGGCTTGCTACCCGTTCTTGGGTGCTCAGCAGACTGAACTGGAAACACTGTTTAATCAAGGTAACGAAGCCTATGCGAATGAGCGGTATCTGGATGCCGTAGAAGCCTATCAAGGGGCCATCGACTCCTCAGCTGAATTCAGCCCCACCATCCTCTTCAATTTGGGAAATGCTTATTTCCAATTGCAGGATTTCCCCGCTGCTCTACTCGCGTATGAACGGGCACTCACGCTGGAGCCTGGCAACCCCGACATTTTGGCTAACTTACAAAAAATCATAGACCAATCCGATCTGGAACGCCCACAATACTCAATCGCCCAAGAGTTCGCATATACACTTCCAGTGAACACCTGGATCTTACTCTTAATCATCGGCTCCGGTTCCACCATCATCGCCGTCTTGTTGGTATGGTATGCACCTAAATGGACGCCTATACCCAGCCTCGCGCTCTACCTCTCCATTCCACTGATGCTTCTCTCGATTGGAGGCCTACTTACCTGGAAGAAGGATTTCCAGCGCGGACTTATACTCATACCTCTGACGGAACTCCGCGTGGCGCCAACCGAATCTGCAAACGCGCTCAGTAACCTTTCAAACGGCACCTGG
>CALGUT010000523.1 GCA_937920335.1 uncultured Opitutales bacterium | reverse complement strand
AGGTGAGGAAACAAACCTCTGAGATAACAACGAAGGTTACTTCGGAAAAAAGTAAGGTAAACCTGACGGGCCTTGCTCCTCAAGAAAGCGAAAGTAGACTTGAGGCATATATCACCAGCTCCAGCAGAGGGGGTCGTACCCAGCTGTAATTGCGAATAGGAGTTAGGCGGAAGTCTGAAAAAGAAACATAGGACGAACCGAGTTAAAAGGTAAGGGGGTTTTGACCCAAACCGGAAAATGGTATCCTGAATAAGGATGCGATTAGCTACCATTAGTCAGGAGGCTAAATGAAATCGAGCGAAAGCTCCGGCCCATTATAAATCACGGCTGAAAAGATAGAAAAATGCCTAAGGGATTGAACGACATGGCAAGTCACTAAATCCCAAGCGGAAGCGGTAAAACGCGGCCGACTGCGAATAAAAAAGTAATCTGAGAGTTAAGAGGCCAGACCCGTACCCTCGGGCAAACGCTCCATCAAAAGTGGAGGCCGACCTTGGGGAAAAGGAGAGGAAAGAAACCGTCGCGGATAATTTCCTAGCCGTGTCTGTATGAAGAAGTCGGCAGATTTCGACATTCAGGCTGAGAGGCCTCACTCAATAACTTAGTTGAGCGATCAGCTAAGCGGTCCTGCTACGAGATCGAAAGCTTCCCAGCCAGGAAGAATAGCGTCGGGGAACTGACAACCAGCGAAAGTTGAGTGCCCAATGTCAGTAAAGGACGAGAGTTTGGCGAGCTCCTCCCGATTTTTTAGGCCCTCGGAGAAATCCGAGGGTCTCTTCGTGTACGGAGCTTACTAAGCGGGAATTGATTTAAATAGAGACTCACGATTGTGACCTTGTTCAAACAAGGTGCGAAGTGCAATTGACTGACTGCGCTTAGAAAGCCGTTTTCCATCAGCGCCGTTTACAAGGTCTTCGTGGTAGAAAACGGGGGGGGAAGCATTGAAGGCGTTATAGAGCAGCCATTGGCGGGCTGTTGATAGGAGTAAATCCTGTCCTCGGACGACTTCGGTGATATTCATATCAATATCGTCTATGACTACAGCAAGCTCATAAGCGGGAACCCCTTCCTTTCTCCAAACCAGAAAATCGGCAAAGTCCACTTGGCCTCGGAATGCCTGAGGGCCTTGTTTGAGGTCCGTAAATTCGATAAGATCAGTCTCTTTGACTCTAAATCGCCAATTGATAGAAAGGTCGAAAGGGTAAGCATTATCGTTTTCCGGAAGACTCCATGATTTCGGAAAGAGGTTTTCTCCGAGAGGGGACTGTTTGAGTTCTGGGTATTCTCGGATTTCTCTGCGCGACTTCGAGCATGGGTAGACCAGATTGAGTTCGATCAGAGTCTTTAGTTTTTCAGCGTAGAGCCTGATGCGCTCACTTTGGAGTAATGGGCCTTCATCCCAGGTGATACCGAGTCTTGTGAGGTCTTCTAACGCAGCCTCCGAATACTCCTTTTTGCACCGATTCGGATCTATATCCTCGTCCCGGTAAATGAGATGGCCTGAAGCGTTTCGGCACCGCTCGAAGGCGGTCCAAAAAGTTTTGGCATGTCCTAGGTGAAGATAGCCGTTTGGAGAGGGCGCAATTCTACCTCGATAACTGTCAGAACTCATCGTATTTAAACCATGTCGTGTTGATCATAACTTGTAAAACGTAGTTTTCTCCGGCCGCCAAAACACGGGTGCTTTTTGAGTTTGGAAACTACGCGTTCTTACTAGAGAGTCCTCCTATGCAGACTCCGATTTCGCATGTCTATTTTAAAGCCTTCTTCGCCTTTTTCTTTGGGTTGATAACCTTTTACTTTCTAGCATGGACAATTCTCGCTTCCACGGTACCCGAGATATTCGCGGTTCTCCTTTTTGGTGGAGCGACGCTGTTAAGTGCAGTCGGGTCCTGCTACTTTCTCATTATTTTCAGAAAAAGTGATGTCTACCTGCCCAGAAGCCAATCGATGCTCTTTTATTCAATCATGGCGCTGTTTTCTATTCTTCTGGGTGTTGGACTTTACTTTCATATAGACTCCTATCAAGCAATCCCGGTTCGTCTGCGAATACCCTCTCAAGTTTTGGGGATCGTGGTGTATTTTGTGTTCACTGTATTCAGCCTCATGCGGGTCTCAGAGGCCCGATTTCTGCCTTCACTCAGTAAAGGCCGTGTTTCAGATGAGTTGGTTAAGTGACGTGATGCCTGCTCAAACAAATGCTCATTCCTATGAGCTGCAGGGTTATCCAGAATAGCCTTCTCGTATGCAGCAGGATGAGCCGATGTATGCTATGCGCAGCCTTTTTCCAGATAATGTATCCTGGGTAACGGCGTCTACTTCCTGCAAATACCGCTTCGAGTTTCTCGGATGGTGTGAATTTCGCAAAGGGCAGGTAGCTGCGGCGCATTCGCATGATTATTATGAGGCCGGTCTTATCATCGGCGGTGAAGGGAAATTGCTGCTGGGGGCGAGGTCTTTTAAGCTTAGCTCAGGAGATGCCTATGCGGTAGTTCCAGGCAGTAACCATACCGTTTGTCCGACCCGTGACACGGCATTGTCAGGAGTGTTTTTCAACATTAAAGTTGAAGCGAACTCCTCGGATAACTTGGCGCCGCCATTTTCTGGTTTGGGAAAGTCCCGCCATGTTAAAACGAAAGCTCTGGAGAAGGTTGTTGTCGCCGTGCTTGAGCATCACGCTGTTGAATCGATGGGTCGAATCTCCACAAGCCTGCTAGCTCGTTATTTCGTGACTGAGGTCTTGAGAGCGCTGACGGATGAGCAAGCGCTAGAGCATAGCTCACTGCTATCCGCTGCTGTGAATTACATCGAAGAACACTTATGTGACGGTTTTGAAATCAAGGTGATGTCAGGATTTCTGAGTGTATCCGAGAGGACCTTACGTCGTCGATTCCAGTTAGAGCTTGGAGTCTCGATAAGCGAGTATGTCGCAGTTAGGCGGGTGCAACTTGCAGAAAAATATCTGTCCTTCAACCTGCCAGTGGGTGCTGTAGCGCAGATGGTCGGGTTTGATTCACCGAGTCAGTTGTCTCGACTGTTTGTGAAAGAAAAAGGAATAACCCCGAAGGCTTGGCAAAAAGGAGTCGCTCCGCGGCGTCGAATAGCCTCAACCTAGGAAAAGTATGGGTTACTGATGACTACTTCCAAAGCAGAACAATTACGAGTGGGATGTCCTGTAT
>CALGUT010000522.1 GCA_937920335.1 uncultured Opitutales bacterium | reverse complement strand
TGTAAAGAATCGCTGTGCCAGGAACAACTTTCTTTAACGTTTCAACTGGAAGGACCACGGCAACCTTGGCGAACATGCCCGGTAGCAACTGCGCATCAGTATTATCCAGTGTTGCTCTTAAACTCACAGTTCTCGTAACGACATTTACTTCCGGAGTAATAGCAGAGAGTTCTCCGCTAAAGGTTACTCCCGGAAACGCATCAATCTCCACTTCTACGGGCATACCCACCGTTACCTCAGATACCCATTTTTGTGGAAACGAGAAATCTGCGAAAATCGGATCCAGAGATTGGAGAGACACGATCGCATCGCCGTTGCTTAGGAACTGCCCCATATCGACCAAACGAATACCAAGTCGGCCTGTAAACGGAGCAACTATACTCTTCTTTTGGATCACCGCATTGATGTTATCTAGTTGGGCCAATGAAGAAAGGTAACTCGCTTCCGCTGAGTCGAGCTCGGCCTGAGCTACTGTATTGCTCTTTCGGAGTTTCTTTATGCGCTCCAGATTTAGATTGGATAGTTGAAGATCAGCTTCAGCGGCGGCGAGCTGGGCCCGCTCAGTCGACGTATCTAACTCAATCAACAGCTGTCCGACCTTTACGGCTTCACCCGAATCAAAATGGATGGCCGTAATCTTTCCGGCTACTTCTGAGCTTACGGTTACGCCTTGTACTGCAGTTAGAGTTCCAATCGCCTCTAAGGTTTGTTTCCAAGATTCTTCGGTTATCGTGGCACTCGATACGAATTCAGGCGGAAGTTGGAAATTCTTTCCTGAGTCAATCAGTGTCTTGATCATCGTTACATATACGAAGGCAATAGCCCCGATAATCACCACTAGACCGATTATAGTAATCAGTATTTTCTTAAACATCTATTCTTCCAATTTCTAGTAAGTTTTAGTTCCACACACTTGCACTAATTCGGCCTTGTCGCTCAGCGAATCAGATGCAATGGAGAGGCATCTTGAGAGCAATCAGGATACTGGCAATCCCCCTCTCAAATATTTCTGGATAAAGTTATTCAACATTTTCTTTGTTCCGAGACCTCTAAAAGTGAGATCAAACACACAAATATAGCTCTGAAACAGAGAAAAAATTAGCACGAACTAGGCCATGTTTTGGCTGGCCATCACTCAAACCCGTGTCAACTTGAGCGGCTTAATTTTTTTTTGAATCATGGAATCTACGACCATTAGAAACATAGCAATCATTGCTCACGTTGATCACGGCAAGACGACTTTAGTCGACAAACTGTTACAAGAAGGCGGTACTTATCGCGAAAACCAGGCGGTCGAAGAGCGCGTCATGGACTCTATGGACCTGGAACGTGAAAAGGGTATTACGATCAAAGCAAAGAATACTGCAGTCCTCTGGAAAGGAACGACTATCAATATCGTTGATACTCCAGGTCACGCCGATTTCGGCGCTGAAGTAGAGCGCGTTATGAAAATGGTGGATGGTGTTCTCCTGCTCGTTGATGCCGCCGAAGGCCCACAAGCACAAACCCGATGGGTCCTTAAGAAAGCACTTTCGCATGGCTTGAAGCCTATCGTAGTCGTCAATAAGGTGGATCGCGACCAGGCTGACCCTGAAGCCGTGCATGACAAAGTGCTCGAACTTTTCTTGGACCTTGAAGCCACCGAAGAACAATTTAACGCCCCTTTCCTTTATGGTAGCTCTAAGCAGGGCTGGGTTGACCACGACCTGGACGGTTCTCGGGATAACATGGACGCTCTCTTTAAAACTATCGTTGATCACATTCCGGCTCCGGAAGTTGAAGATGCACCGTTCAGAATGCTGGTCAGCAACATCGACTGGAACGACTTTGTTGGACGCGTAGCCGTCGGACGCATTTTAAGCGGCTCCATTAAACAAGGCGAAACCATCCATGCCCTAAGAAAAGATGGTTCCAAGCAACGGGTTAAGATCACCAAGCTATTTACTTATAGTAGTGTAAAAGATTCCGATACGATAGAAGGTATCGCCGGAGATATTATTGGACTCGCTGGTTTCGACGACATCGATATTGGCGATACGTTATCCGCTAATTCAGAGGCCGAATCACTTCCCTTCGTTGAAATAGACCCGGCAACGATCCAAATGGAATTCTCGGTCAACGATGGTCCTCTTGCTGGCCGCGAAGGCAAAAAGGTCACATCTCGCCAGATACGGGAACGCCTCATTCGCGAAACCCAATCCAATATATCTATCAGCGTTGAGGACACAGACAAGTCTACGACTTTCAAGGTGAATGCGCGGGGTGCCATGCAGATTGCCGTTCTAGTTGAAACCATGCGCCGTGAAGGCTTCGAAGTCCTCGTTTCTCGCCCTAGTGTATTGTATAGGGAAATCGATGGAAAGCGATGCGAGCCCATCGAACGTGTTTGGGTCGAAGTTCCTTCTGATATGTTGGGTGGCGTGATGGAGACGCTAAGTAAACGAAAGGCGACGATCACGAATCTGGAACATCATCATTCCGGCGTAACGGTTGAAGCGGAAATTTCAACTCGCGGCCTAATCGGCTTCGAAAGCGAACTGGTAAACCTGACCAGTGGTCATGGCGTAATGAGTCACCTGTTTCTGGAATACCGTCCTTACTGTGGTGAAATAACCACTCGCCTCTCCGGTACCTTGGTTTCCATGGATCAGGGAAAAGCGGCAACTTATTCACTCGAAGTACTACAAACTCGAGGCAAGTTGTTTGTCGGCCCCGGAGATGAGGTCTACGCTGGTCAGATTGTTGGGGAGAATCCACGCAGTCAGACGTTGCCTGTTAATCCTACAAAGGAAAAGCAGTTGGATAACATGCGATCGAGCGGAAATGACAAAACGATCGCACTTACGCCGCCGATCCGATTCAGCCTCGAACGTGCAATTGAGTATATCGAGCCAGACGAGTTGGTTGAGGCGACGCCCGAGAATCTAAGACTTCGCAAACGGTTGCTCGATCATAACGAGCGTCGCAAGGAGGAGAAACGTAGAACCGCGACAGCGGAAGCGAAATCGTAGTAGAACTCAATTTCCCGCAGACGGGTTAATCAGTTTCTGACGTGATAACTTGAGCAGGATTACGGCGTTTGAGTGGACACCTTAGTCTTTAATCGAAACGTCGTAGACCATGCCAGCAAGCATGTCGGGCAACAGTAGGCGTTCATAGTTATACTCAAGGTAAAAGTCAGCTGCTGACTGGAAGCCGTCCTTCAGAACGCTAACCGAAGAACCGTCTTCCGAAATCTTCCAGACCTTTGCTTGTGACCAACTCGAGACGTAGTAATTCCCATCATCTCCCTGCTCAACCGCGTCAGCACCACGAAGTTGATCAGCGACCAACACAGATAGTTCTCCGTCTTTGTAAATAAGCAGATTTCCTTTGAAGAAAGCACCGATCAACAACTGTCCATCATTGCCCACACCCACGCCATTCGGATTGGTCATCAGCGAATTTGCATCTACGATCAAAGATACCTTTCCATCCATCGTGATGTGGTAAACACGTCCTTCAATCGGCATAGCAGCAGCTTCGGGACTGTCCAAAGGCCACAATCCATCAGGTCCTCGCATCTTGGTGTTGGCACCCATATCCGTGACATAAACACCCGTCTCATCAGCATCCACGGAAACGTCATTCAAGTAACTGGGTGGATATTGAAAGGCATCCGAACCCGCCAAGACGGAGGTGTTACCTTTCGAGTCAATCGCTATAACTTGCTTGATATCAGTTACCACCAATTGGTCATTCACAAATGCAATTCCTTTAGGTTCACTTAGGCCTGTGGCGAATACCGAAACTGACTCGCCCTGAATGATCTTTACGACTCCATCCCCGTCTTCCTTTCCGTTCATAACCGTTACGAAATAGTTTCCGCCCCATCCTTTTGTAATACTCTCCGGGCGTTCGCCTACTTCGATGGGAAAATGAAGGTTGGGGATTTCTGAGTCACAGGAGCAACCAGTCCACAAAAGAGCGCTAATCGATAGGATGATTGAGAGAATGAGAAATTTAAATGTCTGGAGCTTCATCAGTATTTTAATTTAGGGGATAGAAATGATCACTGAATAAAGTAAAGGGAGCAAATACTGTCCATCACAAAGCTATTATGGGGAAGACGACTAACCACCCTGCTACCGCAATAGATCATCACGCTTTTAAGCCTGTTCATAGAGATTCGGCGATCGAAAAGTAGTACTTAGCTTCAGTCTCTCGCCCGTGTTTCTTAAGTCCCTTCGCGTAGATTCCACATCTATTCCTCAGCTGATCTTCTGCCATCAAACGGTATTCCTCAGTCTTTTCATCTGATTTAAGAAACTTAATCAGCGCCTGAATTCGATAACGATCCAGTTCACGTTGATTAGATAATTGATCCGAATGTCCACCGTGTTTTTCTATCAGGGGTTCATCGACCAGCAACACCGGCATCTTTGAAGAAACCCGTAGCCAGAGATCATAATCTTCACAAGCAGGCAAGGTCTCATCGAAGATACCGACCTCATCGAAAACGGAACGATGAATTAACGCCGTCGAGGGCGAAATAGCACACCGCGGAAGGCAGTGTTCAAAAATCCACCCTCCCTGCTTTCTGTAGGCTGCCGGCACCGTTTTCTTCGCTCCGTTATAAAGCCAGTCTTCCTCAGTGTGACAGAGCTTCATCTTAGGGTTGCTAGTTAATGCATCCAGTTGCTTTTCAAGTTTTTTAGATAGCCAGACGTCATCTGAATCCAAGAATGCTACCCAGGGTGATTTAGATTTTACCAGACCAAGATTTCTGGCAGAACTGACTCCTGAGTTCTCCTGTTGAGACAAGGACACCATCGGGAATGTTCGACTAACCCATGTAGCTGTTTCGTCGGTTGAGCCATCATCAATTACAATAATCTCCGCAGGTTGAACTGTCTGCGTCATTACAGAGCTAATACAACGACCAAGCAGAGACTTGCGGTTGTAGCTAGGAATGATGACCGAAATATCCACACAGTCCAAACTCGTAATCATAACTCACTCAGAAAGATCAACCGCAATTAGCTCCCGATCATTTCGTACGAATATGTGTTTATTCGCATACGCCGGATGAGACCAAAGAATGTTGTCATTTCGCCGGGGGAGAAAGGTCGTAGGCTCAATTATCTTAGTAGAAGAGATACGCTCGAACCCTTTCGGAGTAAAGTGAGCAATTATGAGCTCCCCTTTCTCAGTAAAGATCCACGTCCTATCTCCGTTCTGCACAAAAAATGCGGTTGCCCAGCGGCCCTTCTCCAAAAGCGTCAGGTCTTCCCAAACGCGGTCGCCGTTTGTCAGGTCGAGGCATCGTAGCTGCCCATAGCTATCT
>CALGUT010000521.1 GCA_937920335.1 uncultured Opitutales bacterium | reverse complement strand
TAAACGTGAGAACTAAAAGCAGTATACCTTCAATCTCCATGAATCAGCTCCGTATCCTCTAATAGTTCAGGTTTAGACCAAATCAGTATCCCGCGCAGTATGGCCGTTACCATAAGAAGCACACTTGCGATAGGAATAAACGCTTTCACTATCCACCGATGAGGCAAGCCACCTGGCTCGGGACTGCCTTCCATTATCCCGAATGACTCAATAGCAAAATCCCAACCATAAACGAGTGTCACAATATAAAGAGGGATAAGAGCGATCGCTATCCAGGCAGTCTCCAAAATTTGTTTTGCCCTTACCGTGAACTTACGGTGCAACACATCAACTCTAACGTGCCCATTTCCAGTCATAGTGTAGGACATAGCTATCATGGAGGATATACCGTAAAGATACCACTGCAGCTCTTCCATCCATGTCACCGAGCTACTCAACAGATTAAGGGCAACCTGAACGATAATCGAAATCAATAGCAGCATCAGAATCCAGGAACAAGCTTTCCCAATCTTCTCGAGTATCAGTTCTACTCTTTCAGCCCAAACCATAACCTTCGTGCGTAGCTCTCAGAAAAGTTATTTAACGTAGGCTCGATCGCCCCACTCTTTATACTCAGCACGAAACGCTTTAAGATCATCCCACACTTTTTTAAAGAAAGGATCTGCAGCGGCCTTTTCTTCGACCACCTCATTCCAGGTACTACGAAACGCTTCAATCATTTCAGGCGGCCAAGTTATCTGCTTCACCCCGCGTTCCTGGTTCCGCTTCATGGCGGGACCTTGACTTCCCTCTCCGGCGGCAATCCCACGTATAATATTTGCCTTAGAAGCGGATTCTATAATCGCCTGCTGGTGTTCCGGAAGTGAATTCCAGACATCCTTATTTATAAGAAGCTCAAAAGTCGTGGTCTGCTGGTGCCATCCCGGAAAATAATTATATTTCGCAATCTTATAGAAGCCAAGCTGCTCGTCGATATTCGGCATAGCGAATTCGGTCGCATCTATAACGCCTTTCTCCAAAGCTGGATAAATCTCACCAGGTGGCAGAAGTCGAACAGCGACTCCATATCTTTTCATGATATCTCCACCAAGCCCAAAGAACCGCATTTTAAGACCCTGTAAATCATCCAGGCTTTCTATCTCATTCGCAAACCAACCACTGGTCTCTGGTGGTATCATTCCACAGACAAGAACCTTAACATTAAAGCCGTATGTGTCATACATTTCTTGATACAACTTCATACCGTTCCCGTGAAAAAACCACGCCTGATATTCGCTTGAATTGGGGCCAAAAGGCACCGAGCAAAATAGTGGAGCCGCGGGAATCTTCCCCATCCAAAACCCGGAGGCGCTGTAACCGGCTTCAACTTTCCCAGAAGAAACCGCATCCAAGACTTCAAGCGCACCCACAAGCTTGTCTGGGTCATAAACTTTAAGGTTCAGATTCCCAGCTGACATCTTATTGATGCTGTCAGCCAGCCAAATGACCTGCTCGCCCACGATAGGGGTCCCTGTATTTTGAAGGGAAACGAGGCGCATGTTTCTTTTTTTAACGGTCGGGACTTCATCACCATTCGACGTCGTTGCTTTCGGGGAACAACCAGAATAAAATGCCAACAGAGGAATGAGAAGTAGAGGTATATATTTCATGAGTCTGAAACTAGTAAATCAGGCTGGAAAGGAAAGTTTCTACTGGCAAGAAGGAACTGGTCTTAGGACTTGGGTCAATACTTTCCCAAACAATGATCAAGCGCCAAATCCAAATCCGGAAAGTTAAATTTGAAATCGAACGCTTTGATTGCTGAAGGCTCCACATTCTGACTGGCGAGCAATGCTTCATCCGCCATCCGTCCCAATAGTAATTTAAGGCCCCACGCAGGAGCCGGCAAAACAGCAGGGCGCCTTAAAGTGCTTGCCAGAGTTTTTGAAAATTCTCGATTAGTACAAGCGGTTGGCGAAACCGCATTTATGATCCCCTCACACTCCGGATGCTTGACGGCAAAGTTGTAAATCCGAATCAGGTCATCCAACGCGATCCAACTCCAAAACTGATTACCCGATCCTACTCGACCTCCCAATCCTGACTTAAATACCGGCAGCAATTTAGCAAGGGCGCCTCCTTTTCTGCTCAGAACAATCCCTGTTCTCATTACAACACGCCGAATTGGTGATCCAATCAATGAGCTAGAAGCATCCTCCCAGTCGCTGCAAATATCCGCCAGAACCCCCTCTCCTTTCGCAGAGTCTTCGGTCATCACAGATTCACTCGACGGGTAATAACCAACGCCTGAGGCAGAGATAAAAACCTTGGGGGGATTTTTGAGTCCCAGTAAGAAACTTACCAAAAAGCGAGTGCTATTAACACGGCTATCTTTCAGGGCCTTGATACGCTTTTTCGTCCACCTCCCCTGGGCTAAGTTTTCGCCTGCCAGATGAATCCAACAATCCACATCGGTGAGCGCCCTTGCGTCGATGTATTTGTTATCAGGATCCCACCTTACCCCGCTTACTCCAAACACCCTACTCTTACCACTCCTGCTAATTATGACGACCTCATGACCTTGT
>CALGUT010000520.1 GCA_937920335.1 uncultured Opitutales bacterium | reverse complement strand
CTGCCGGATCCGGTTGAAACTCTAAACGCGACCTGGGAGTTGGCGAAGCGAGGGTTTATTATCTTACCGTATGTCCATGCTGACCCGGTACTCTGTAAGCAACTTGAAGAAGCGGGGGCCGCTGCCGTGATGCCTTTGGGGGCGCCTATTGGGACGAATCAGGGACTTGAGTCGAAACGGTTCCTCGAAATCATCATCGATCAATGTGATGTCCCGGTTATTATCGATGCGGGTTTGGGAGCTCCTTCCCATTCTTCCGAAGCTCTTGAGATGGGTGCGGACGCCGTGTTAGTGAACACTGCGATTGCTGCGGCAAAAGACCCGACTGCGATGGGACATGCTTTCCGCTTGGGTGTTGAAGCAGGTCGTATGGCCTACGAAGCGGGTCGTGTAAGCCGGTCCTCTGAAGCGCAGGCGTCATCTCCGTTGACCTCTTTCTTAAGCAATATCGAGTAGCGTGGGATTTCTAGAACAGTTTAACCAATACGACTGGGCTTCGGTTACGGAGTCGATCGACGCTAAGACAGAGAGAGACGTCGAGCTCGCTTTGGCGAAGCCGACAGGTCGGTTGAATTTGGAAGATTTTTCAGCGCTGATATCCCCCGCGGCGGCTCCGTTTATCGAAGTGATGGCTCAGCGAAGCCACCAATTGACAGTCGAGCGATTTGGGCGCGTTCAGCAGCTCTATGCACCGATGTATTTGTCGAATGTGTGCAGTAACGTGTGTACTTATTGTGGATTTAGTGCTACGAATCGTATTCCCCGGAAAATCCTGAGTGACGCCGAGATCGTTCAAGAATATGAAGCGATCAAAGCTATGGGTTTTGATCACATATTATTAGTGACAGGTGAAGCGAACCGGCAGGTTGGGGTTGCTTACCTGAAGAATGCCTTTCGATTGGCACGTGAGTTCTTCTCGAGCATATCGATGGAGGTCCAACCGCTGGATGAGGAGGCTTATACGGAATTGCTTCCGAGTGGCTTGAGTTCCGTTTTGGTCTATCAGGAGACGTATCACCGGTCGGCTTATGCGGATTACCACCTGAGTGGTATGAAACGAGATTTTGATTACCGGCTTGAAACACCCGATCGATTGGGACGGGCGGGTGTTAAGAAAATTGGATTGGGGGCCTTGTACGGGTTGGATGCCTGGCGGACCGATACGTTTTTTGTGGCTCTTCATTTGAAGTATATGGAGCGAAGGTATTGGAAAACCCGCTACAGTGTGTCATTTCCGCGAATTCGTCCTCACGAAGGCGATTTGCATCCCAAATCAATAATGACTGATAAGGATCTGGTGCAGGTGATCTGCGCCTACCGCTTGTTGAGTCAGGAGCTGGAGCTGTCGTTGTCGACCCGTGAGCATGAGCAGTTTCGCAATCATGCGATTCGTCTTGGCATAACGACTATGAGTGCAGGATCTAAAACGAATCCTGGTGGATATCGGGTAGATCCACAATCGCTGGAGCAATTTGAAATATCTGACGAACGGACCCCTGCCGATGTAGCGGCTATGTTGAAAGCGAATGGTTATGAAGCAGTTTGGAAAGACTGGGACGCAACCTATGATGGCTTTGAGAAAAGGCATAAAGTCGAACGTGTATGAACAATTTAAACCCCCAGGAAATCGAACGCTATCAACGCCACCTGAGCTTGCCGCAGTTTGGGTTAGAGGCGCAGCTTAAGCTCAAGAATTCGAAGGTGCTGGTTGTGGGGGCGGGGGGGCTGGGGTGTCCGGTTTTACAATATTTGGCAGCGGCCGGAGTTGGGAAGCTCGGAGTAATGGATTTTGATGTCGTAGATGTATCCAATCTGCAAAGACAGATACTCTTTACGGAATCCGACGTAGGAAAGCCGAAGGCGGACGTTGCGGCTGAAAGACTGCGCGCGATGAATTCGTTGATTGAGGTTCAGCCAATTCCTGAACGGTTGTCGGCTTCGAATGCGCTCGAATGGTTTGAACAGTATGACCTTATTGTAGATGGGTCCGATAATTTCACGACGCGCTATTTAGTGAACGATGCCTGCGTGCTTGCGAATAAGCCATTGGTTTACGGGGCAATTTACACCTTCCAGGGACAGGTAAGTGTATTTAATTTTAAGGGAGGTCCGACTTACCGCTGTTTATTTCCAGATCCTCCCGATCCGAAGGATGCGCCCAATTGTTCTGAGATCGGGGTGATGGGTGTGCTGCCGGGATTGATAGGGACCTTACAGGCTAGTGAAGCGATCAAGGTGTTGACTGGAGTGGGGGAACCATTGAGCGGAACGCTCTTGTTGTTGGACGTGCTGAGTATGAAGCAGCAAACGATTCGTTTTAGTCGAGATCCTGAAGCAGCTGCCATTAAGGAGTTGGTAGAAATGGACTATTCCTGCGAAATGGATGAACCGGAACCTGAAGAGATCGATGTAGCGGTCTTTCGCTCGTTGCTAGAGACCGAAGCTGAACTCCAAATATTAGATGTTAGAGAATCTTGGGAACGTGCATTGAGTAAAATCGTTTCTCTGCACGTGCCCTTGGGGAAGCTTCTGGATGGCCGGGATGCGGTGGAGGACGTCTCGCTTGATAAAGCGAAAAGAACAGTGGTTTATTGCAAATCGGGTGTGCGAAGTATGAAGGCGTTAAGGCACCTTCAACAGGTTCATGGATTTGAAAAGATCCAGAGCCTAAAGGGTGGTATTGCTGAATGGAATCGCCGTTAGAGCTCTGGGGCAGGGTTTTGTAATGAATAGAGACACTGAATCGACTTGTTTTGTGCTCACGCTTTCGGGTTCTGATGCTTCCGGATGTGCGGGACTACAGGCAGATAATCGTGCTATTCACGCCATGGGAGCCTTTCCGCTAAACGTGGTTACGGCGCTGACATTGCAGACCGATAAAGGTGTTCAATCTATAGCTATTACGGCTCCTGAATTGGTAAGAATGCATGTGGTGGGGCTGCTAAACACGTACCCCGTAGCAGTTATTAAAACGGGTATGTTAGGTAATGCTGCGACGATCAGTGTGTTAGTTGATGTTCTGCGCCAATATCCGAAGATAAAGCTGGTTGTGGACCCCGTAACACAGGCAACGAGCGGCCGACCGCTTCTAGATGAAGCGGGATTGAAGACGCTAGTTTCAGATCTTCTTCCATTAGCGTATTTGGTGACACCCAACTTGCCTGAGCTTAAACAACTTACAGAGTGTCCAGAACCTGTTTCCAAAGGGATTGAGCGGGAGGCTGCTCAGCAGTTACTTGCGAGGGGATGCCAATCGGTTTTGGTTAAGGGAGGACATCGTGATGGTGACGTGGCTACGGATCGGTTGTATCAGTCTTCGGGAGTTGATGAGTATTCTCAACCGTTTGTGGTATCTCGAAATACCAGGGGGACGGGATGTGCTTTAGCATCGCTGATTGCTGGCCGGTTAGCTCGTGGAGAGGGATTAGAACTCGCAATCGAACAGTCAAAGCCTGCGTTGACCGAGTCCATAAAGCTGCAATCAGGAGTAGATTGGGGCGGAAACGGACCTGCGTTTTTGTAAAATCTAGGCTGCTAAGAAGTATTGCAGTTTTCAATATTTATAAGAAAGCTGTAACCCTCTTTTCTGCTCTGCCGTTGGTTTTTAGGATATAACCCCCGCAAACGTAAACATTACCCACATGAAATTAGTTACAGTCTCCCGTTTGATATTCTCGCTGGCTCTCGCAAGTAGCCTGTCATCAACTCCACTTTTTTCTCAAGACGAGAAAGACGAAAAGCCAGAATCTGCTGAAGCACAAGACCGTCCTCAACGAGGCCAAGGCGGCGGTCAACGAGGCCAAGGTGGCGGCCAACGAGCCCAACAGGCTGACTTGTCTCCTGAAGAACGCCTGAAGCGGATAAACGAAATGATTCAGAATAATGTGATGGAGATGGCTGAGGCCGTTGAACTTCGCGAAGATCAGCAGGAGTTATTCGTTAAAACTCAAGCCAGTCATGAGGTTCAGCTTCTGAAAGTCCGGGGAAAAATGCAGGCAGCTGGTCGTGACCGCCAACTACGGCAGCAATTGGCGCAAGAAATGCAAAAGCTGAATACAGCTACCGCGAAGGCGATGAAGAAGGTCCTGGATAAAGAGCAATTCAAAGCCTTTCAGGCGAAGATGAAAGAACGTCAGCCTCAACGAGGTGGCGGCCAGGGCGGTGGCGGTGGTCGCGGAGGGCAGGGTCGCTAATCTCAGCAACGTAATTTTCCAATAATATAAAACGAGCCGGTACTTCCGGCTCGTTTTTTTATCGGTTGGTGATTTAGTTGAGAAAATTATGACCATCCGAAAAGGAAACTTTGCCAGTGACAATAATGCAGGAGTGTGCCCGGAAGCCTGGCAGTCGATGGCAGAAGCTAATTCAGGCCATGAATCCGCTTATGGGACAGACCGGTATACCACTGAAGTTTGTGATCTATTTCGCGACATGTTCGAGACGAACTGTGAAGTTTTTTTCACTTTCAATGGGACCGCTGCTAATTCGCTCGCTCTGGCTGCAATGTGCCGCCCCTATCACAGCGTGTTGTGTCACTCCATGGCTCATGTGGAAACGGACGAATGTGGCGCTCCCGAGTTTTACAGTGGCGGATCGAAGCTTCTTTTGGTGGAAGGAGATAATGGTAAAGTGGAACCGGAATCTGTGGAAGCCTTGGTCCACAAACGTACAGATATTCATTTTCCGAAGCCGCGAGTGCTCAGTCTGACTCAGGCGACAGAAGTAGGAACGGTTTACTCTGTAGAAGAACTCCAGAGGCTAGGAGCCATTACTCATGGTCTAAATCTAAGGGTGCACATGGATGGTGCTCGATTTGCGAACGCGATTGCTACGCTGGGCTGTGCCCCCAAGGAAATTACCTGGAAGGCGGGAGTCGATGTACTTTGCTTTGGTGGAACAAAGAATGGATTGGCGGTTGGTGAGGCTGTCATCTTCTTCAATAAGAAACTGTCGGAAGAATTCGAATACCGTTGTAAGCAGGCTGGGCAACTGTGTTCGAAAATGCGTTACCTCTCGGCCCCTTGGTTGGGGATACTCAGAGATGGTACGTGGATCAAGAATGGTCTAAAAGCAAACGCTGCCGCCCAGAGAATGAAGGAAGGATTGGAGCAACTGGGTTTACCTATATTGTTTCCCGTACAGGCGAATAGTGTGTTTGTGAAACTGGAGGAGAGAGTGATTTCGGGGATGCATTACCGCGGCTGGAAATTCTACGATTTCATAGGTGAGGGTGGATGTCGTCTGATGTGCAGTTGGGATACTTCCTTTGATGACGTAGATACCTTCCTGAAGGATCTGTCGGAACTGATAGCCAGTAGTGAGGATCGACGATCCGAAGCTCCAGTGATGAAGCATTAATCCGTGTATCAATTATTAGATACATTTCGCTGTCGGTTTAACCGTATACTAGGTTTAGGTGGCCTCGTATTCTTGGGCCTTGCAGTCCTGGTAGGCGAAACGATGGCGCATAAGTTGGAGACGGGAGAAGCTGTACTTACGCTAACGGCTGACCGAGTCTGGATTCTGGAGACGGATATCAACCTTACGCGCTATATTCAGAGTAATCCTGAAATCGCGGATACGGTCCGTCCGATTTTCAGGGAATTGGAAAAAGACGGCGTATTGAAGGATTCAAACTTCAAAGACTGGGAGACTGTTTTTCGCGGATCTGAAGAGCAGTTTAAGCGAGAGCTTCAAGTGTATGATTCTGGTAAAATTGTTGGAGATTTTGAACTGTGGTTCCCGCATCCCTCTGAGTTGCTTGAGGCGACCTATGATGCGATGAAAGACGAAGGGCTTCATGTGAAAGTATATGCTACGGGGAAACTAGCAAATGAGGATTCTGACTTACAATTTCGCTTTCCGTTGGATGTGGGGGAGGTTATTTTAACGACTATCCAGCCGAACGTTGAATGGGTAGTTACCGGGGAGTTGAGTAGACCCGTCGGGCTAAATATGGGGAGTGAAACCTCGTCAACTGCTGGTAACCGATTGAGTTCTATTCTCGGATATCTAAGAATCGGCTTTATCCATATTGTTCCTCGGGGATTAGACCATATACTTTTCGTTGTGGGGCTCTTTTTGTTGGCTCCAAGGATTCGGCCCCTCTTGATTCAGGTATCCGCATTTACAGTGGCGCATACCATCACTTTAGCGCTCTCAGTGTTGGGAGTTTTTTCGCTTCCGCTCAGTATTGTTGAACCGCTTATAGCGCTTTCGATCGCATTGGTTGCGTTTGAAAATATCATCACGGATAGGATTCATCCCTGGCGACCGGTTCTGGTGTTTCTTTTTGGGTTGTTACATGGCCTCGGGTTTGCCGGTGTATTAGGGGGGATCGGCCTTCCTCAAGGTGATTTTTTATGGGCGCTGATTCTCTTCAATGTAGGGGTCGAAATCGGTCAGTTAGTCGTCCTGATGGGTGTATTTGCTCTCTGTTTCTTCTTTATGAAGAAAAGCTGGTATCGGAAACGACTGACGATGCCTGCTTCTTTCTTAATTGGCTTGGTGGGTCTTTATTGGACGGTTGAGCGGCTAATTGGATGAGGTTGTCCTGGCTAAGCCAGAGTAGCTATTCAAAAAAAAACGGATGAGGAGACCCTCACCCGTTTTAATATAAATGGAATCAGCTATTTAAAGCATCTCTTTCACGAGGTCTCGTTCTTGCTTTAATTCGTCGACTGTGGCGTCGAGTTTGCTTTGACCAAATTCGTTCAAAGGAACGTCTTTGACGATTTCCCAACTACTGCCATTCGAGCGAATTGGAAAAGAAGATATAAGACCTTCATCTACTCCGTAACTGCCGTCTGATGCTACACACACACTAGTCCAGTCTCCGGCAGGAGTCGGAGTAGTCAGTGAGCGGACGGTGTCCACAACCGCATTGGCAGCGGATGCAGCAGAGGAAGATCCACGGGCTTGAATAATTGCAGCTCCTCGCTTTTGAACGGTAGGAATGAATGTATCCTTCAACCAACTTTCGTCTCCGATTACTTCTGCAGCCCCTTGGCCGTTGATCTTGGCATTGTAGAAATCTGGATACTGCGTTGCAGAGTGGTTGCCCCAGATGGTCATGTTGGAAACGGCTGTTACATCAACGCCTGCCTTTTGAGCGAGTTGTGTTTTTGCGCGGTTTTCATCCAGGCGGGTCATGGCAAACCAACGATCGCTTGGTATATCCTTCGCATTGTTCATAGCGATGAGACAGTTGGTATTACAGGGATTGCCTACGACTAAAGTTCTGACGTCGGAAGCGGCTCCGTTTCGGATCGCCTGCCCCTGTCCGGTGAAGATCTTTCCATTGATACCGAGCAGATCACCGCGCTCCATACCTGCTTTGCGTGGAACCGAACCAACCAATAGGCACCAGTTTGCGTCTTTAAAACCTTCCTCTGGATTCAGCGCGGGGCGGATATCTTTAAGCAATGGAAATGCACAATCGTTTAATTCCATGATCACGCCTTCTAGAGCGCTCTCAGCTTGGGGGATTTCGACCAGGTTCAAAGCGACTGGTTGATCAGGGCCAAACATGGATCCTGATGCGATTCTGAAGAGTAGGGAGTAACCGATTTGGCCGGCGGCTCCTGTTACGGCTACACGGATGGGTGCGTTCATGATGTTTTGTCTCGGAATAGGTTAATTCGTAAAATGTGTTCTTTAAGCGGGCTGTTGCAAGTTTTTGGCGTGATTAAACGAAACGTTTTTCGAGACCGGCATGCAGTTTGCGCAGCGCAGTGACGGTGGTATCCCAATCGATACAGGCATCAGTAATCGATACTCCATATTCGAGGTCTTCCAAGGGTTGAGGAAATTTTTGATTTCCGGCTTTTAGATTACTTTCAACCATGACGCCTATGATGGATTGGTTACCGGCTTCAATTTGCTCAATTACTGAGTCGAGGACGATTGGTTGGTTGTCATGGTTTTTAGAACTGTTCGCATGTGAAGCATCTACCATGATGGCTTTTTTGAGGCCCGCTTTCTCGAGATCCTGCTCGTACTTATCTACATGTTCTTTTGAGTAATTCGGACCTGAAGTACCTCCCCTGATAACGAGATGGCAGTTCTTGTTGCCGCGGGTAGTAACTGCCGAAGAAATACCGTCCTTGTTAATTCCGAGAAAAGTCTGTTCCTGGCTTGCTGCTTTAATGGCGTTGATTGCTGCTGTCATGGAGCCGTCTATACTATTCTTGAAACCTAACGGCATGGAAAGTCCTGATGCCATTTGACGGTGAGTTTGTGACTCTGTCGTGCGAGCTCCAATCGCGGACCAGCATATCAGATCACCAATGTATTGGGGAGTAATTGGGTCGAGAAGTTCAGTAGCTGTGGGGATTCCTTTTGCGATCAACTGATTTAAAAATTTTCTCGCGAGTTCGAGTCCTTCTTCAAGGTTGCAGGTTCCGTCCAGATCAGGATCCATGATGAGTCCTTTCCAGCCGAGAGAAGTTCGGGGCTTCTCAAAGTAGGCGCGCATAACTATGCATAGTCTGTCTGAAAGTTCTCCTGAGAGTTTTTTTA
>CALGUT010000519.1 GCA_937920335.1 uncultured Opitutales bacterium | reverse complement strand
GGTGTATCCAAAGCATTGAGACGGACTCTTATTTTTCCTTCAGGTAATTCCACGAAAAATGTATCTGCTTCCTTCCATTCCGCGATAGGCCCGATTTCGCCTGCGGCATTTACCCATCTGCGGATCAAGCTCGCTTCTCCGGTTCTCGCCTTCCTGAAATGAAGAAAGAACATAACGCCCAAGCAGCCAAACAAGAAGGCTATTCCAAATACCATAAATCGTTCTTTCATAAACTGAGTGTAAATCTACTGCTAGGGAGTCATTTCAAGTGTTGTGTTTCCAGTAAAGGAACTTTTTTGTCTAGTGTCTTCTCCTATTTAATATGGGTACACCTTTTATCCCTTCTCTAAAACAAGTTTCCGAGGCCTCGAGCAAATTGCCGATTCCAGATTTGTGGCCGGATGACGGTTATGTAATCCCGATCGCAAATAGTCAGGTAACACAGGACTTGAAATTTAGAAAGCTGGCGTTCAGAAATTTGGACGGTGAACTTTGCTACCATTGGGTTTTTGAAGGTCAGATAACCGTAGAAACTCATACTGCCTCTTAGAAACCCCATGACTTCAGCTAAACTATTTTGTCTGTTACTTCTGGCGACCTCATTGATCTATTCAGGTTGTTCGACAACCAATTCCCGTGATGCGAGCGAGCAGCCAAAACCGGCTCCGGTTGTGGTTGTTGATCCTGAGCCCGAGCCAATTGAAGTTGTTGAGCCCGAGGTGGTGGAAGTGGTTGTAGAGCCTGAGCCGGTTGTTGAGCCCGAGGTCGTTGAGGTGAAAGAGGAGGTTCCTCCTGTTCGGTCGAAGCCGGAATCTCTGACGATTTTAGGGTTTATAAAATACGTGGAGCTCGAAGGTGGTTTTTTTGGAATCATGACAGAAGATGGGGCTAAATATTTCCCCGATTACCTTGGCCCCGAATTCAAAGAGGATGGTTTGAGCGTGCGGGTACAAGCGCTGCCTCAGGAACAAATTCTCGGCATACAGATGTGGGGTTCTCCGATAAAGATTCTGAAGATCGAATCTAATAAATAGTGCCATAAAGACTCGGAAATGGGTTACGGGTTCTCGGCTTTTTAGCAGTGCCATAAAGGCTCAATAATGAAGTAATGTTCGAAGGGTGGCGCATATTTCGTGTTTTTTAAAAGTCCATTTTAGTAGTCATAAGTTGTTTATCGAAAACGGTTAACAAGAATAAGGAGATCAGTACTGTGTCGAAATGTGACCGGTACGATTCGTGCGCTTATATAACGCATGAATACTCAAAAATTTACAGAGATGTCCCTCAAGGCTGTCCAGGATGCGCAGCAGCTTGCGGCAGCGGCGGGAAATCCGGAAGTAGAAACCTATCATCTTTTGAAGGCACTTGTTGATCAGGAAAACGGGATTGTGCCCGCTTTGCTGAAGGAGCTTTCTTTGTCCGCAAATGCACTTTCTTTAGCGGTCGATCGGGAGCTTGAAAAACTTCCGAAGACATCTGGGAGCGTTGATACCTCCCGAGTTTATGTAACTCAGGCTTTGAATCAGGTTTTCGCAGAAGCCGATAAAGAAGCTGATCGCCTCAAAGATGAATTTATCAGTGTCGAGCACTTGTTCTTAGCCTTGGTGGAAAGCGGTAAGCCAAAGGCATTTTCTGATTTGATTCGAAGTTTCGGTATCGAAAAGAAAAGTCTCTTGAAGGCTCTGAAAGATGTTCGCGGAAATCAGCGTGTAACGAATCAAAATCCAGAGAATACCTACAATGTTTTGGAAAAGTACGGGATAGACCTGGTTGAACAGGCCCGCGCAAACAAGATTGATCCGGTCATAGGACGGGACGATGAGATCCGGCGTGTGATCCGTATATTGTCGAGGAAAACTAAAAATAATCCCGTGCTCATCGGTGAGCCTGGTGTGGGGAAAACGGCGATCGTTGAAGGCTTGGCGCAGCGAATAGTGCGTGGTGATGTGCCCGAAGGACTGAAAGACCGAAAGGTATTCTCGTTAGATATGGGATCTTTGATTGCAGGGGCGAAGTATCGGGGTGAATTTGAGGAACGACTTAAAGCGGTTTTGAAGGAGATCAAAGAAAGTGACGGCCAAATCGTATTGTTTATCGACGAGCTTCATACAGTGGTCGGTGCAGGTAAAGTAGAGGGAGCTATGGATGCTGGTAATCTGCTCAAGCCGATGTTGGCGAGAGGAGAACTTCATTGTATTGGTGCGACAACCCTGGATGAATACCGCAAGTACATCGAAAAGGACGCCGCTCTCGAGCGTCGTTTCCAAACAGTCCAGGTTGATCAGCCGAGTGTTGAAGAATCCATCTCGATACTACGTGGTTTGAAAGAGCGATTTGAAGTGCATCATGGAGTGCGGATTCAGGATAATGCGTTGGTTAATGCAGTAGTCCTGTCGCACCGATATATCTCCGATCGTTTTTTACCGGACAAGGCGATCGATTTGGTAGACGAGGCGTGCGCCACAATTCGTACAGAAATGGACAGCATGCCGGCTGACTTGGATACGCTTGAGCGGAAGGTTATGCAGCTGGAGATTGAAGATGCGGCGCTCAGACAAGAAAAAGACGAGGCCAGCAAGCGCCGACTCGCTGACTTAAAGAAGGAGCTTATTGATCTCAAAGAAAGTGCGGATGGACTTCGTCGGCAATGGCAGAAAGAAAAAGTTGAACTTGGCCATGTGCAAAAACTTCGCGAGGAGCTGGAGAGTGCAAAGCAGGAGATGGAAAGAGCTGAGCGTTCTTACGATCTTAACAAAGTCGCAGTGTTGAAGCATGGAAAGATTCCGCAGTTGGAAGAGGAGCTTACGGAGCTTGAGAGCCAGGCAGCTGGAAAGACGACTCTCCTAAAAGAAGAAGTCTCCTCTGAAGAAATCGCTGAGATCGTTGCGCATTGGACGGGAGTTCCGGTGACAAGGCTCCTTGAAGGCGAGAAGGAAAAGCTCCTTCAGCTTGATGAGGTGTTGCATACAAGAGTTATTGGTCAGGACGAGGCGGTCACAGCGGTGTCGGAATCGATTCTGCGAGCTAGGTCTGGGATCAAGGATCCGCGGCGTCCGATTGGTTCGTTTCTTTTTCTTGGCCCTACCGGTGTTGGAAAAACTGAACTAGCGAAGACATTAGCTGAAGCGCTTTTCGATAGTGAGGACAATATCGTGAGGCTAGATATGTCAGAATACATGGAAAAGCACTCGGTATCTCGTATGATAGGAGCGCCTCCCGGTTATGTCGGTTTTGATGATGGTGGTCAGTTGACTGAAGCGGTGAGACGAAAGCCCTATTCGGTAGTACTTTTCGATGAGATCGAGAAAGCCCACCCAGATGTATTCAATGTGCTATTACAGATTTTGGACGATGGTCGGATTACGGATTCTCATGGTCGGACAGTAGACTTTAAGAACACGGTAATCATAATGACATCGAATCTTGGTAGCCAACGTTTGATGGAGTCGTTTGAAAATGGTCAGATTTCTGAATCTGTCCGTGAGTCCATCTTTTCTGATATTCGTCAGGTCTTTCGTCCTGAGTTCTTAAATCGGATCGACGATTCATTAATCTTTAAGCCACTCCAGCTCGAAGAAATCGAAAAAATCGTTCATCTGCTACTGGGCGAGTTGAAAAATCGCCTTAAGGATCGTGATATTGATCTCGATGTATCAGATTCAGTGGTGGCGTGGATAGCCGAAAAAGGATTTGACCCTGTTTATGGGGCCCGACCGTTGAAGAGATTTCTACAGAAGCACTTAGAGACTGCGTTGGCTCGTAAGCTTATCGGTGGAGAGATAGGGGATGGAAGCACCGTTGAAGTCACTTTGGCTGATGCGAAGTTAGTGGTCTCAGTGCATGAAAAGGCTTCCTAAGCGGGGTAGTTGATTTGACTAAGAATCGCTTAGAATCTTAATAAGAATGTGAAAATGTGGAATCAGGGTAGGATTTGTCATTGATGGCCATCTAGGTTGGGGTATTGAGTAGTGTTGGTTTTAATCGTTTAAGACCAGGACCTCATTCCTCAACTCCATCATTTT
>CALGUT010000518.1 GCA_937920335.1 uncultured Opitutales bacterium | reverse complement strand
CGCTCTCTTGCACTTCAAAGTTGAATCCACCAAGTTAAAAGATCAAATGTATTGGAAGAAATATATGAGGCGTTTTCCAAAATAGGATTTGAAGTAAGACATCAAGAGTTGTTGGCGGCGGACTTTGGGACACCTCAAATGCGCCGACGCTTAATTTTCATAGCTGCAAAAGGAAAGAATACGTTTAGGTTTCCAGTTCCATCCCATGTGGAAAATGAAGATATGTTTGGCTTGCCTTGTTACAATGGTGCTGGTGACTCAATGAGTCACCTCATCGAGCCGATGGTATTAGGGAAGATGGCGAACACCGCTGTGGATCTAACGTCTATCCCACTGCGCTCCATAGCGTAACTATTTCATGCGTAGTCTAAGTATGTGTTGTCGGTCCAAAAATTTGGGATATTTGCATTTTTGGCTCGGCGCGGCTAACAAAAGTAAAATAGTAATTGATGAGCGGATCGGGAACTCTCCCCGGTTCTATCAGTTTAACCCTTTTCAGTTACAATTATGAGTAGTTCATACCCTAAACTTCATAACGCAACCTGGCCAGGTGTGGTCGGCAAAGGATCCGATGAGGAGCCATTCATATCGCTGGATGATATGATCGATTTTACCTCGAAGGCCGAGGTTAATGGTCGTAAATTTGACGGTGTAGATTTATTTATTTCTGAGCCTCACGTCTCGATTGATTCCACGGATGATGACCTCAAGGCCTTGGCAGAAAACCTAAAAAGCAAGAATCTGGTCGCAGGTTCTATTGTAGCTCCTGTTTGGGATGTTACCGGCGGTGGGTCTGCGATGGGTAGCGATGAAGACAAAGAAAAATTTCTTACCCAAGTTCGGAAAGCAGCCGTTATAGGGGGAAAGCTTCGTGATCTGGGAGTTCGCCCCTATGGCGTAATTCGGATTGATTCGGCGACGGACGTAGAGTCTTGGAGTAAAGACCCTGAAGGTAACACCGCCATCATCGCTCAGACATTTAAGGAAGCGGCCAAGATCGCGTCTGATCATGGAGAAAAGCTAGCCGCTGAGGGAGAAATTTGCTGGGGAGGCATGCACAGTTGGAAGTGGATGCTGCGGACCTTTGAACTTGCCGATGCTGGAGATGCGCTGGGCTTCCAGGCAGACCTTGCTCATTCGATGCTTTATTTGTTGGGCTACAATGCAGAGGAACACCGGATTCTACCTGCAGATTTTTCCTGGGACGATAAGGAAGCCTTTGCTGCCGCTTACAAAGAGATGGCCGATGCACTTCGTCCTTACACCATTGATTTTCACGTGGCTCAAAATGATGGTACGGTTCACGGGTCAGGTTCTCACGACAAAACGGGCAAGCACTGCCTGGCTGACGACCCGAATGGTAAGCTGGACGTCGCTTGGGCGGCTGGTTACTGGTTGAACGAGCCGGATGGAAGTCCTAGAAAACACATCGAGCATATTTGTTGGGACGGTTGTATGTTCCCGAACGCGACGCTACACAAACAAGAGACCTGGAACACCATTTTGGCGGCGATGATATCCGTTCAGGATGCGCACGGTTGGTCTAAATAATTACCCTCAATCACTTCAAAAACTCAATAGTCACTACCATGGGAAAAATATCACTAGGAGCAGAAGTTTACACCTGGTTCATGCGCGAATCAGGAAAGGCTTACGACAATCAACTCGGCCACATGATTGAAATGTGCAACAAGGCAGGTTTTACTGGTATCGAGCCAATGCACTTTTGGATGGGGGATCTGACTGATCCCGTTTTGTTGAAAGAAAAACTGGATGAACAGAATGTTCAGCTTTCAGGTATCGCTTTGGTTCATGATTGGAATAATCCTGAAGAGACCGACGAGGAGAAGCAAAAAGCCGATGAGTGTATCGCGCTACTCAAACAGTTTCCGGGAGCGCTGCTTTGCACCGTGCAAATGCCGACCGGTCGCCACGATCTCGAGCAACGTCGCCTTAATCTGGCAGCGAACGTAAACGCTGTTTCCAAGCGCGCTGTCGATGCTGGGGTTCAATGCTCATTTCACCCGAATTCCCCCGAGACGTCCATTAATCGGACCGCAGAAGATTATGACGTGATTCTGAACACGCTGGATCCTACCGTCACGGGTTGGACGCCAGACGTGGGGCACATTCGTAATGGCGGCATGGACGTCATTTCCAAAATGGCTGAATTCCGACCTCTCATAAACCACATCCATTATAAAGACTGGGACGGAAATCCAGAATGGGCGTTGATGGGTAAGGGTAAAATTGATTTCGAAGCGATCACTCAGTGGTTAGTAGACGAAGAATATGAAGGATGGATCATGTGTGAGGACGAAGCTGATGATGCGATCGAAGATCCAGATGGCGTAACCTTGCATGACGGAGTCTACTGCAAGGAGAAGCTCCTCCCTATTATTTCTTAATCCAGTAAAGGATACACGACCACGGGTCGGTTCAATCTATGAAGAAAATTATTAATGATCCCAATGCTGTAGCTGCTGAGCTACTGGATGGACTGGTAGATTACTACAACGGAGAAGTGGAGAAAGTATCTCCCGGAGTGATCGCGATGAAAAATATTCCGGAAGACAAGGTGGCGCTGCTCGTTGCGGGGGGTGCAGGTCATGAACCTATCTATCATGGGCTTGTTGGGAAAAATTTCGCTGATGGCGCTGCTTGTGGAGATATCTTTGCGGCTCCTCCTCCGAATATAATGCTGGATGCCACCAAGGCCGTAAATCAAGGAAACGGGGTGCTGTATCTTTATGGTAATTACGCTGGGGATGTTATGAACTTCGATATCGCGGCGCAGTTGGCGACGATGGAAGGTATCAAGGTTGAAACTGTTTTGATTTGGGATGATGTTGCTTCGGCACCGCCCGACCAGAAGGAAAAGAGACGTGGCATTGCTGGATTGATTCCGATCGTAAAATTGGCGGGTGCAGCTGCGACCCAAGCTCCGAATTTAGACGAACTGGTGCGCGTTGTAACCAAGGCACGTGACAATACCCGTTCTGTGGGAGTCGCTTTGGCGCCAGGATCGATTCCTGCCAGCGGTCTTCCCACGTTCGAACTCGGTGAGGATGATATCGGAATCGGTATGGGTATCCACGGAGAGCAGGGAGTTGGCGTGGAGAAGATGATGTCTGCCGATGATTTGACGACTAAAATGATGGATTTGATTTTTGGCGACGACTTGTCCTTCGAATCAGGAGATGAAGTCGTTGTTCTGGTCAACAGTCTGGGGGCCACCACGCTTATGGAATGCCTCATTGTTTTGAAGAAGGTGAAGCAGATTCTCAACGACCGCGGGATCAAAATCTACGATGTTATCACGGGGCAAAAAGTTACCTGCCAGGAGATGG
>CALGUT010000517.1 GCA_937920335.1 uncultured Opitutales bacterium | reverse complement strand
AGTCCGGCTAACACGGTATTAAGGATGGGACCATTCCTCCAGTAGGTACTCACATTCACGGTCTGCCAAATATCCTCTATGTTATCAGGATCCTTACCCCGTAGCAAGGGATCGAGGTATTCCTCTACTGCCGCTGTCAGCGTGGCATAACGTCGTATGCCGGTAGCGCAGCCAATTCCCCAGAGGCCCGGTTCGCTTGTCTCCACCTTTACAACACCGTAACCAGTGCCGTTGGGATAGGTGTGAATGATCTTAACCTTGGTAATCTTGATCGGCTCCATGGCCGGAGTCCGATCATTGAAGCGTTGAGCGCCAGCAGAATTACTGAGCAAGGAATTGCCGAGGATTCCTGCTGCGGATCCGGTAGTAAGGAGAGAGAGGGCTTCGCGTCTGTTCATAATGGGGTATTTTTTAATCCGTGTAATTGGGTAGTGAAAGTTGATCCCAGGTATTGGTATCCAAATATTCTTCCTGCGTCTCGCGAAGCCGAACGGTCATCGACATCACAAGCTCTGCATAAGCAGGTTCATTATACACATTATTAAGTTCGTACGGATCTTCCTGAAGATCAAAAAACTCCCAGTAATCGTTCTCACTATAATACTCTATGAGTTTGTAGCGATCATTTCGAATCCCTCGGTGCGGCCCGATACGATGAGCCGTGAAAAAGTTGAAAGAGGGGTCACTCAGCTCGGCTTGCTCGAGCGCACGCATCGCCCAGGTATTTTCATAATAGGAGTAGTAAATATGATCCCGCCACTCGACAGGTTGATCCTGGAGCACGGGTTTTAGGCTTCGCCCCTGTATCACCTCTGGAACCTCTATTCCTGCAAAATCGAGGATCGTCGGAGCAACATCGATATTCATGATCATACGCTCCTCGACCTTGCCAGCCTCCACACCGTTCGGATAGCGAACAAGAAACGGAATTCTCAACGAGGGTTCATACATAAAACGTTTATCATACCAGCCATATTCCCCCAGATAGAAACCGTTATCGGTCGTATAAATAATTAAGGTATTTTCGGCCTGACCCGTTTCATCCAGATAGTCGAGCACGCGTCCCAGCCCTTCGTCGATGCTTTGCATCGCCCGGTAGTGGTCCTTCACATAACGCTGGTAGATCCATTTCTTTTTATCCTCTTCCGTCATTTCCCCAAAGATATCGCCGTAGTCACGCGCGATACTTTGTTCGAACTTCATATCGGCAGCCTTCCCCGCCACCAGACGGGTCGCGTAGTCGTCGTTGAACGTTTCCGGATAAGGAAATTCAACATCTGAATACAGATCCTGGTGACGTGGCGCAGGCGTAAATGGTCGGTGCGGCCCTTTATGCTGATAGACCAAACAAAACGGATCTTCGTCGTTCAGCCCCTCCAAATAATCGAGTGCCTTGTCGGTAATGATATCTGTCACGTAGCCTTCGAATTGTTTGCGCTCACCATTCTCGATCATTTCCGGATCGAAGTAGAGTCCTTGCCCTGGAAGAATGCAGGAGTAATCGAAACCACGAGGGTCATGCGGCAAATGCCACTTGCCCACAATTCCGGTCTGGTAACCTGCAGCCTGAAGCAATAGTGGAAACGTGGGAAGCGTTGGATCAAGCTGCTCAATTTTGTCCTTCGATTCCGAATTACCCAGAATCCCGTTCACGTTCGAAAGACAGCCCGTCAGGATCGTAGCCCGAGCCGGTGCGCAGAGAGAGTTTGTACAGAAAGCGTTTTTGAACCAGACGCCTTCGTTAGCGAGTCGATCCAAATTCGGGGTATTGATCAACGGATTCCCTGTCAGACTCATTTGATGATGCGTATGATCATCCGTCATCACGAATATGATATTGGGCCGCACACGTTCCTTCGAGGCACTTTCCGGCTTTGAGCACCCTGTCATCAATATTGAGACGAGTATTAACGGGCTAAGAATAAGTTGAACGCTGGGGATACACTTCATAACTCCCGACATTCAAATGCCCCGACCATCAATCGGCGAGAACTAATTGGCTTGTGAAACATGTTCTACGGATTTTACCTTAAGCATGCCCCACATCATCTATCACGTTGCCACTAGTCTGGACGGCTTTATCGCCGACAAAGATCACGGAGTCGATTGGCTCAATAATTTTGAAGGTATGAATGATCCAGAAGCCATGGCGGATTTCACAACGCTCATGACCTCTTTCGACGCCATCCTCCTCGGAGGAAAAACCTATGACTTCACCCTTAGCTATGGACAATGGATGTCACCCGACACGCCTACCTGGGTATTCACGAGTCGGGATTTGAAACTCCTCGATCCGTGTATCCAACTCACAACAGAATCTCCTGAGAACATGTGTGCTGAGCTTGATAGCCGAGGCTTGGGCCGCGTTTGGCTAATGGGTGGTCGAAAACTGGCCGCCTCGTTTCAAGACGCAGGCCTAATCGATGAAATCGACGTGGCCATCATCCCCATCTTGTTGGGTGAAGGTATTTCCATATTTGGTCAGACAAACACGGAACCGAACCTGAAACTCGCCGAAAGCAACTCCTATAAAAACGGCGTCGTGACCGTAAGGTATCAAGTAGTGTAGCCAACGATCCACCGCCACCGGCAGAAGAATTATTCGCTGCCCACCAGATACCTATTTTTCGTCAACCAATGGTGGCCCACCTTTGCGAGGATCCCAAAAAGCGATTTCAGAAATAGTTTTACCAGCATCCAGCTTGAAAACGGTTACCATACTTTTTTCGGTAGGATAACTGTCCAAAAGACCTTCCTCATCAGCTAGCATAATACGATGTGGGTATTTCCTCATTTTGGGCAGGGCAAACGCTCGTCCAATACCCGGCATACCGTAAATATTCGAAAGAAATACCGCGTTATTCTCAGGCAACCAATCAGCGCCTTTATCCGCAAAATATTTATTCGCCCGTTTTCCGGTCCCCATATCGAAGGTCACGAATAGATATTCAGTGTCTTCGGCCATCGGGAAGTCCTGCTCATGCTGATCTTTGGCTTCAAAGGACGGTAATGGGTCCCCCGGCTTTAGAAGAACAACGTCTTCATCCTCAGCCGACAAGAGCGAGCAAAGGCACGTTGCGGTAAATAAAACTAATGATTTTGAAAGGAGCGACTTAATCATAACTACAATCTATAGGCCTTAAGTGAATTCAAGATGAACGAATCATGAATTTATTTTCATTTCTAGTTCATAGAACGTTCATGCGTCGAGGATAGACTCGTTATTAATGAAATCATTCTTTTGCGCAATCCTAGCCAGTGTTCTTTTCTCAACTGCCCTTCAGGCTGGAAACTTAAATGTAAACCCCGCCAGCTCTGAAATCCTCGTCGATTCAAAAGCGTCGCCACCCCATACCGTAACTAGCTTTGTTCGAAAATACGAGAGCGACATTCAAATCGACCCCGATACCTTAGCCGTTTCCAGCGCCCGATTCGCGTTCCAATTGAAGGACCTCGACTCCGAACATGAGAAACGTGACAAGAAAATGAACAGCTGGATCGAAAGTGACAAATTCCCTGAAATCGTTTTCGAAATGAGTAACGTCTCAATGGTCGACGGTCATAATGTGGCTACCGGCTCGCTGTACATGCATGGAGTCTCTAAATCCGTAAATGTGCCGTTTACTGTCTCAAAAAGCGGAGATACCGTAACCATCGATGGCAGCGCAGACTTCAGTTACGAAGACTGGGGGCTGGAGATTATCCGCCTATTCATTTTTAAGGTTAAGCCTGAATTGAACGTGCGTTTCCACCTGGAAGGCACCCTACAAGAGTCGTAGTTAATGATTAACTCTCCGACCGTTAATATGAGTGAACAAGTAATACTCTTGGATACATCCGGTAATCCTTGTGGGACTATGGAAAAATCCCGTGTCCATACGATGGATACCCCTCTCCACAGTGCATTCTCTATATTTTTGTTTGATAGCAAGGGCTCCATGCTCACCCAACAGCGCGCCTGTTCCAAAAAAACCTGGCCGGGTATCTGGTCAAATGCTTGCTGCGGTCACCCCCTTCCCGGGGAATTACAGCTAGACGCAGCGAATCGGCGCCTGGAACAGGAATTGGGGATCAAGGACATTGAGCTAACGCTTGTCCTTCCCAACTTCCGTTATTAAGCCGTCCATGACGGAATCATGGAAAACGAGATTTGCCCCGTCTATGTTGGGTTTTGCGACTCAGACCAGGAGATCGTTTTCAATAAAGAGGAAGTCGAAGCGATCACATGGGTATCTTCCCGAGCCTTTTTCAAAGCCTGTGACCAAGCCACGAACACACCATTTGAGCTATTCTCTCCCTGGTCACTCATGGAGGGACGACTTCTAAAAGCGACATCTCTGATCAGTCAACTCCTTCGAAAACCCGCTTAAACCGAAACATTTATCCAAACGGTATTCACCACGCCAATACTTAACGAATTCGAATAACACACACACTTAATTATGCCCACATCCTGTATAGAGAAAGATACCCTACAAAGACTTACCCCCCTTTCCGGATCGATTGAATCATCACTTCGATCTGCCACCCTTCATGCACTGAGTACTGAAGGCAGCCTTTCACGGGCAAAGCTAGCGAGCGGCGTCGGTTATGGCCTGGGACTTTCCAGAATCAACGCCGAAAAGTTGGGCGCCGGCATAGAACTCTTTCACCTAGCATCCCTCATGCTGGATGACCTCCCCTGCATGGATAACGCAGACGTCAGACGGTCCGCAACCTGCACCCACCGCCTCTTTGGCGAGAATACAACGATACTCTCTTCGCTGGGACTCATCAACCAAGCTTACTTTCACCTGTGGCAACTATTTGCCGAAAGCGGTGGAGCCATTCAGGAAGAGGCCGCGAATCTGACTCGTGAGTGCCTCGGATTCACAGGTATCCTCGATGGTCAGTCAAAAGACATCCACTACTACTTTACTTACAACGACGGAAGTCTTGTTACCGAAATCGCAGAAAAGAAAACCGGCTCGCTCTTAAGACTTTGCCTAATGCTCCCAGCTATACTCTGTGAAGCCAGCCGATATGAAAAGCTCCAGCTGTTTAACCTGTCTAATGACTGGGGATTGGCCTACCAGGTAGCCGATGACCTCAAAGACATCTATTACAGTGAAGATGCCTCCGGAAAGACACCGCATCAAGATGCAGAGTTAGGAAGACCTAACATGGCTCTTGCCATTGGCGAGACCGCAGCCGTAGAGCTCCTATCCGAATTAATGTATAGATCCCAACAAAGGATTCATGCACTCGAAAAATCTCATAGTCCCGTTTACTCAACACTCGCAGCTTTCCAGGTCCAATTGGGTGAAAAAGTGGCGCCGCTCCTAAAAGCATTTGCGGCCGCCTAATTCTGATGAGTTTTCTCAGGCTAATATTCATCAACCTAACCCGCCACCGTATTCGAGCCATTATCGGATCAGCGGGCATCGCATTCGGAGTAGCCGCCATGCTCACCGTTCTCAGTATCGTTCTGGGCGCGATCAACATGTTTGAGCGAATCTTATCCAATGATAGCCATTACCTCGTTTTTGAACGGAACGTATCAGATCTATTTTTTAGCAGCGTACCAGAAGAGGCAGTTGAGGAAATACGAAAGCTAGAAATGGTAGAGGCTGCGAATCCAATTCTCTTCGGGCTCGTATCCACAGAAGATACACCCGTCATAACCTGTTTCGGCATCACCAACGACGACCCACGACTTGATGATGCCGAGTGGATTGCCGGTGACCGAGCATTATTCGGGACAGAGCCACAGACTATCTACCTCGGGTCCCGTGCCGCAGAGTTCGCTGAAGTCGAGTTGGGAGAAGAAGTTCCCGTGGGAAATGACGTATTTATTATCGGTGGAATCTTGAAACTTGAAAACGGGTTTGAAAATGGTGGTGTTTTTATGCCCCTTAAACTCGCGCAAGAGTTTTTCAGCAAGGAAGGTTACAGCTCCATAGTCGCGGTAAAACTGACAGATACAGAATTGGGCGAAGCTTTCAAAAAACGCGTAGAAGCAGACTACCCGGATCTAATTGCCCTCGAGAACGAAGAATTCAGTCAAAGCTATAGCCAATTCAAAATTTTATCGGCAACCGCATGGTCTGTCGGCGTGTGCGCGTTCCTTTTGGGAGGTATGGGCGTCGCCAATACCATGCTGATGTCCGTCTTCAGCCGAATCCGTGAAATCGCCGTATTGCGAGTCTGTGGGTTTTCCAAGCGACAGGTCGGGACGATGATCTTGGGGGAATCTTTCATCCTGGCGATTTTCGGAACCTTGGCCGGCTTTGTGTTTGGCTTCATCGCCCTGCGGCTCATGTCTGGTATTCCGCAGCTAAACGGTTATATTCAACCTGTATTTGATGCAGCGATACTGGCCGGTGTTGCCTTGGTCGCATTTTTTACCAGCGCCGTGGGTTCTTTCTATCCTGCATGGAGAGCCACCCGAATTCAACCTGCGGAGGCGTTGCGCTATGAGTAGAGAATTCGAAAACCGAAACGCTCCAACCATTATCAAGGTTAAGAACATCCATAAAGGCTTCGACAATGGCGCGATCCCAGTACTCAAAAACGTTACACTAACCATAAAGGAAGGTGACATTGCAGCCCTTTGGGGTTCTTCTGGTTCTGGAAAGACCACCCTACTTCACCTCATGGGAGGACTTGATACTCCAGATTCGGGGACCATCGATGTCGCAGGGCTTGATCCAACCGCCGAATCTGATCGACTAGCCCTCAGACGGCAAAAAGTCGGATTCGTCTTCCAGTTGCATAACCTCATACCTGACTTAACCCTTAAAGAAAATTGCCTGGTTACGGGAGTCGCCACCGGGACTCCCAAGTCGGAGTGTATTGAACGCTTTCAAGTTCTAGCTAAAGAGCTAGGGATCGACCACCGACAAGATCGCCGCATCCAGGAGTTATCCGGCGGTGAACGCCAACGAGTTGCCTTATGCAGAGCCCTTATGCATCGCCCAAAAATCATTTTGGCGGACGAACCGACCGGCTCACTCGATGAAAAAAACGGTGAGCTCGTGTTTGAGATCCTCAAACAACTCGCCCGCCGTGAAAATGTAACAATAGTCATGGCCACCCACGAACGCCGTTTCGCTGATGCCTGCGATCGTATCTTTCAAATTCGAAATGGCCAATCCTTTGAGATCTAATCTACAACCTATCGGATGACTACTCTGGACGGCGAAACACCTATTCCAACGGGTATTCAGGTTGTGACTACAGGATTCAGTCTCGGG
>CALGUT010000516.1 GCA_937920335.1 uncultured Opitutales bacterium | reverse complement strand
GGCTGGGCAGGGGTCTAGCAAATTGGTTGTTTATCGTCGGAACATAGAAACCGGTATACTTACTCCATTGAAGACCTATGACTCGGGAGCGAGTCCAGCATGGGTTTTGGGTGTGAAGCTAGACGGCTAATAATTTGCGAGGTTTTGGTGCTCGAATAGCGGTACGAAAATAGCTGTTATAGAGCTATGGCAATTCAACGCTTTTTACCTTACATGACTTGGCCCGACGTCAAGGCGATCGACAAAACAAACGCCTTAGTGGTTTTACCCGTCGGAGCAACGGAACAACACGGGCATCATCTGCCACTCTACACCGACACCTTGATCAGTTCAGGTGTGTTGGAGCTGGCGATGGAGCGGCTTGAGGACGAGGTCCCTGCCTATCGATTGTCACCCATAACGATCAGTAAGAGCAACGAGCACCGAGGGTTTCCAGGGACGCTTTGGATCGGTGCGAAGACGCTTTACGACGTGTTGTTTGATATCGGAAGAAGTGTCCACGAATCGGGGTTCCGCAAGCTGTGTTTCTTCAACGGTCATGGGGGAAATATTGGTATCCTGCATGCCGTAACGCGCGACCTGCGCGATGAATTCGGAATGACCATGTTTGCCGGATCTGCGGGAACGTTTATGGATGAGGTGACGCTGCCCGAGGGCGTTGATCCCCGTGAGAAAACGATGGGTATACATGCAAATTTCACAGAGACGGCTATCATAAAGGCGCTGACACCGGACTTGGTAAAAGAGGATAAAGCGAAGCCCTGTTTCCCTGACTATCCGGAAACAGGAATTGGCCTTGTCGGAAAAGGCTATGGTCAGTGGAAAACCGAGGACTGGTCATCTACCGGCGTGCTTGGAGATCCGACCCATGTCACGGATGAGATCGCTGCAGAAATCCTGGAGAATTCGGTTTCTGGAACCGTTCGTTTTATTAAAGAAATGGTCGCTTACGAATACGCAAAACCAACGATCGAAGATGGACTCTAGTTCGGGACGTATGCGTCGGACATGACCTGATCTACGTTGATCGTATCGGCTGGGATGATTTCGAGAGATCGTAATTGGTCCAGTTGAGTTTGATAACGGTCCCTAGAAATATCGAGGTAGTCACCGCCTGGTTTCTTGTGGAGCTCAGCATCGATGATCATGTCTCGGGAAAACTTCAAATACTCGGGAGTCGCTTTGGCATTGATCTCAAGCATAATAGCATGAGCGGGTTCAGGATCCACCTCGATGTAGTATTGGTATCCCTTTTTCAGGGCTGCTATAAATGCCTTCAGTTCCTCAGGGTTTCGGTTTACGAACGCCTTGTTGGCAAATAGGGTCGTGTAGGCGTCGAACCCTGTGTCCCAAGCATAAAGAAATTTTAGATCAACGCCCTGTTCCATGGCAAAGAAGGGCTCTGCGATGTAGAAGCCCTGTTGTACAAATTCTTTGTCGGAGATCAGGCGACCGAGCTCAAAGTTTTGTGGGACGATATCAAACTCAATATCGTATTTGCGTTTTAAATACGGAATAAAGGCCCATTCCGGTCGGACCATAATCGTTTTACCCTGAAGGTCCTTCCAGTCATTTGCGCTGTTCCCTTTCTGCATCATGAGAACACTCGGGTCGTGTTGAAAAACAGAGGCTACATTGATAAGCGGTGCACCACCTTCGATCGCAAGCAACACATTCGTACTATCGGCCTGACCTAGCTGGGCTTGTCCCGTGGCCACCTTGTTGAGCGAAAATGAATTGGGACCGCCCTGTACAAGAGTAACATCCAGACCGGCCTCGACAAAGTAGCCCATGGCTTCAGCCGTGTAGAAAGCTCCATGCTCTGGTTCTGCCACCCAATCGAGCTGGACCGCGACCGGAAACAAACCCGATGATTGCTCCTCTTCGCTTTTTGATGAACAGGCTACAAGTAGAAGGATGGGAAACAGCAATAAGGACTTTCGGATAAAAAACATAGTTTCGTGTAAGCAAAAGGCGTGCTAGGAAGTAACCCAGCACGCCTTTGTTTAAATAATTAGTTTCCCCGATCAGAAAGGAACAGTAACTGTCACACGGGCCTGCATTTCATCAGGCGCCTTAGTGATCGCTGTGTTTGCAGCGAAGACCGGATCCGCACCGTTAAAGTAGTCTTCTTCGGTGACATTTTCGAGACTCAGCATCGCCTTCCAAGAACCGGCATCGTACCAGATGTTGGTATTGATGACGAGTGCCGAGTCGATTTCGATGAAACGGTCGAAACTATGCCAGTAGGCATCGCTATAAACGCCACCCACTGAGAATCCGAAACCATTTTCGAAGCTGGATGAAACGAACAGTTTGGCTGTCATTTCGGGAGCACCCGGCATGATTAGGTCTGGGTTGTTGGATGGCGAACCTCCTTCAGGTGTGAACCCGCCGAATGCAGGCGTAAACTGATTGAGGAGTGATCCACCCTCCAGGGCTACACCAATTTCATCATTCATGGCTCCTGTAGGGTCTGCAAGGTTCCAAGGCATAGAACGGTAGCCGAGCCCAGTTGTTCTGCGGGTCTCACGATCGCCGAAGGCGCCGATGATGGTGACCGCATCAGATACAGCATAAGTAACTTCTAATTCAAGCCCCTCCGATTCGTAAGGGTCGGAAGTATTCGTTCTGTCATTGAAGTTTGCTTGTTCCCATTCGTAGTAGGCAGCACTGAAGAATAACTTTCCGTCAACGGCCGACACTTTAAAGCCAGCTTCTATCAGTTCAGAGTCACCGAAATTGTTGGTGCCCAGTACGGCTCCACCTTGAAGCGGTGAGTAAGTCGTAGCTTCCTGGTAGGCAGCGTAAACACTTACATTTTCGTTGATTCTCAAAACAGGGTTGATGCTGTAGTTGAAAAAATTGTCGCTGTCCTCTTGTGAATTCGCCGCGATATCTGTAGGGCCACTTGGGACCTTCGCTTTGATATCGACGCTATCCAATCGAGCACTAGCAATTACCGAGAACATTTTGCCGATATCCATCAATACAGAACCAAATGCTCCAACTTGTGTTAAGGTCGATTCGACTGCGTTTGCACGCGGGCCAGCTGCACCGAAGCCACCGCCCCAGTAGTTGTTTCCAATAGTCGGGTCAAAGTCTGCACCTGAGAGGAATGAGCTGTTTGCACTGATCGTGTCACGTGAAATGTCCCGTCTTGAAAACGGCTCAGACCAAAAATCCTGCAGCTGAGTTGCTTCCGTGTAACGTAGCTGTCCTCCGTAATCCACGGTTAGCTGTATGTCGCCTTTGTCGATTTTCGTAGTGAGTGAGAGACGATCATCGAAGACTGTTTGGTCCATGCGGAACGCATATTGATAGGACGACAGTTTGTCGGTAGAAATGTCCTCAATAAACAATTTGTTTGTAAGAACGGTATTGTCGCCGAAGTAGTGTTCGATATCGAAGAATGCCATCAAGTCTTCTGAGTCAGCAAAATCACCCGGATCTGACAATACTTCATTGCCACCTATCTTTTCGGTGAATACAGGTCCCCCTGCCAAAAAGTACTCAGGTGTGTAGAGATAACCAGAAGTTGTTTGTGCCACGTCGGCAGGTATACCTTCGTAAGTGGCAGTTCGCACGGCGGGATCCGCCATGTTCTTCAAGGCTGCTAATTGATTAGCCGGTAACCCCGCAGCTTCAATAATATCAGCAGGAACTACCAGTGCTCGGAAGTCAGCGGAGAAACTCAGGAGATTTCTATCAGCGAATCCTCCGTTGCCATCACGAACCAAGCTTAGCGGCTCACCAATTACATACTGTCCTGTATCGACTAGGTTTTGAGTTGGACGGTTCCAGCCCGCATTCTCGTTCGATTTGAATTGGTAATATTCAGCACCTGCAAACAAAAAGGTTTTTTCAGATAGCTGAGACTTGATAGAGCCATAGACGGAAATAAAGTCGTTTCCGATATCATCATACCAGGTATCTGCCTGTTGGGCAGTAATCGAAAGTCGGTAAGCGGCAGGCTTGTCGCCTGCAAGAAACGGTCCGCCTGTGTCGACCTGTAGGTTGTAGTGGTTGTTAGATCCGAATTCAAACTTCATGCTTCCCCGTGAATCGTCATAGAAGGGCGACTTAGGCAGCATATTTACATGCCCGCCCACATGACTGGGAATGAACTGAGCTGGAGCCGCACCTTTTACCACCTCCATAGCTTCGAGTGCTCCAAACGAAGTGGGCATCTCATTTCTTTGGAAGGCGCGAAGCATGCCATTGAAGTAAATACCACCTTGCCATCCACGAAGCACTGGAGCTCCAGCGAGCCCATAGAAATTGTAGCGCTCCGTTCCTGCGCCAATTTTTTGCAGGTCATCAAAATCCTCAATCTGGAATTGCTCCATGATCTCAGGTGACAACACGAGAATGGACCTTGGTATATCCAAAAGCTCCATATCTGCAAAGAATGCCGAGCCAACCGTTCGGTCTGTTGGCATGAGTGAATCGGAAAGTTCCTGAGAGATTTCCACAGTTTTGAATTCTTCCAAATCCAGGATGGGTCCATCGACGTCATCCTGAGCAGAAGTCAATGAGTAGGCCATTAACGAGCAGCCGATGATACCGTTTTTCAATATCGATTTCTTATTCATAGTTAGGTTCAGTGCATTAACAATTTGGTAAACAGTTTGTGACAATAAAAAGCATTTAGCATGCCAATAGG
>CALGUT010000515.1 GCA_937920335.1 uncultured Opitutales bacterium | reverse complement strand
GTTATACCAGCTTTTTCAGTCGGTCGAACTCAGTCATTGCTGTTTATGATTCGTGAACTGGAGGAGCAGGGCTTACTCCCGGCTGTTCCTATTTACGTAGATTCTCCGATGGCACTGAGAGCATTGGACGTGCATCAACGCTATATACAAGACATGAATCTCAATTGTCGGAAGTTGCACATTTCAGGGACCCAACTATTTCGACCTAAGAAATTGAGGCTTTGTCCGAAACTGGATCAATCCAAAGGCATCCATAATGCGAAAGAAAAAGGGATCATTATTTCAGCCAGTGGAATGGCGACGGGAGGACGGGTGCTTCACCACCTACGGGCTCGATTGCCGAATCCTAATAATACTATTCTATTTGTTGGTTATCAGGCAGAAGGTTGCCGTGGGCGGTCGCTTCTCGAAGGAGCAAAAGAACTGAAGATGTTCGGTGAAAATGTGCTAGTAAGGGCGGATATCAAGTATGTATCGGGATTTTCGGGACATGCGGATTACCAAGAGATTCTGGCCTGGCTCATGGGCTTTAATAAAAGGCCAGAACGAGTATTCTTGGTTCACGGAGAAAACGGTCCGCGTGAGGCTTTGGCTGAACATATCCGAAAGCACCTTAATTGGAGGGTTACCGTGCCTGAGGAGGGTGAGTCTGTGGAACTGGATTTTTAATCAATAGGGATCCAACGAGTGTATAGTTCTCTGTTGGTCTTCGTCCAAAGAGAGATCCAGCCCGTTTACGCTGTCTTTGATTTGATCTGAGGTTCTACATCCAACAATGGGGATGACTGGAAAGGGTCTGGATGTCATGAATGCCAGAACCAGGTGAGCGATATCAACATCAAGATCGTTGGATAAGGCTTTCAATGACTCTGCAATTGCCAGGTTCTTGGAGTTGAATAAGGACGATTTTTTCAATGTTTCTGAAATCCCATCGTTAGCAAATTTTGAGAAGAAGCCGCCGGCTTGCGAAGAGTAAGGAATAACCGCCATACCGCTTTGTTTATGAAAATCGTAGTCGGATTGATCCAGTGAAAGTAAGGTTGGGTCGCTGGGCTTTTCTGCATGGCGCGAACCCAGGCTCCAGCGAGGCTGGCTTGCTACGAATCCGTGTTTGTTATGGGTTTCAGCGTATTCGTTCGCGGCTCTTATTCGCTCGGACGTCCAATTGGAACAGCCGAGGTAGCGAATCTTACCGCTCTCTATTTCGGTGTTCAGATAATCTATAATCTCGCCTACGGGCACCGATGGATCGTCGCGGTGCAGATAATAGAGATCGATCTGTTCAATGCGCAGAGTTTCCAGACTTCCAGTCAAATCCTTCGATATGTCCTTAGGTGTGGTGCGAAAGGTTGGATTTCCCTGGATACGATGCCCCCCTTTGGTAGCGATAACCAATTGATCACGAATTCCCCGGGCTTCCAGCCAATCACCAAAAATTCTCTCGCTACGGTTCCTCTCCCCGGGAATCCAATTCGAATAGACACGGGCAGTATCGAAGAAGTTGCCGCCGAGCTCGACAAATCGGTCCATGAGTTCGAAGCCACTCGCTTCCGTGTTATTTTTGATGCCGAGAGAGGCGAGACCGAGGCAAAGTCCGGATACATTGAGTGAGGTTTGAGAGATCGGGATCAGTTCCATAAAAGCTATAGGGGCATAACCACTTTCCTTTCCCGAACAAGACCCTAATTCTCAAACTGACCAACGGGCTTAGTTGTTAGCGGTTCGTCAGGTCAACGAGCGTTTTGAATATGGCTTTTGCAGAATCTGGATTCTGGGGCTGACTGGATGTATTAAATGTTCGTGGCATTACGATCATTCCGAGGTGGGATAATTGAGATCGCATGGCCTCCAGCACCTTAAATCCATTGCCTCCAGAGTGAGTTCCCACCACTGCGAATTTTCCATTAAATGCCGCTCTAAAGTCGCCACCTGCAACACTCATCCACGCGATGGCTGTAGTGACGATAGGAGGAATACTTCCGTTGTATTCCGGAGCGAGCAGAATCAATCCATCGGCTGCCTGCAGCTTACTTGTTAGTAGCTCAGCTGGCTCGGGTGAGCCTAGGCGTTCTTTGTTGTTTGGTGAAAAGAGCGGCAAATCCAATTCATCAAGCTGGATGATCTCGGTGCTGGCTCCTTCCGCTTCTGCAAAGTTGGAAAGGCTCTGGGCCAATTCAAGGTTGTTTCCGTTCGTGGCAGTTAGGAATAAGAAATGTGGCATATCGAAATATGAGTCTCAGAAAAGATCAGTACCTTTCGCTGTTTTCATGTTAATCGACACTCGTAAGAATCAAACCACGCCAGCGACCTCTTGAGTAAGCGGTTTCGTCGTTCTCAGGGATCTTGCCATTTGTGACCGCGTTAAACTCGACTTTGAGTTCATCTTTGTTGGCCAGTTCGACGATGCCACAGTCGAAGACGACCTCTCCGTAATCGGTTGTTGTTTCAGGGTTGGTGAAAGTGCCGAGGAGTTTCCCGTTTGCACTCACTCGGTAGACGGACTCGCCATCGGTTTCGGTGAGCGTAATAAGTGAGATTCGATATTTTCCGGGTTTGCTTTGGAAGCGGGTTGTTGCGGCTGCGAAAGCATCGCGGTGTTCTTTTTGTGCGGCGTTGATGGCCAATACCTGATTTCCCTTATCCACGTAGAAGGGGACAGAACCTTCAACCGGGAAAAAGTTGGTTATGGATGCTAAACGGAAATCGTAATTCCCGATGTCCGTGTAGCTGTTTCCGCGGTCGATTGTCGATTCTTCGCGAATGCTCGCAGGTATGCTTTCGCCTTCCGGGACGAAGCTGAAGTCCTTGGTTAAAATGAATTTGTCTAATTCGTAGCCGTCTTCACGCATGGATAACATGATGGTGTGCATGCCAGGAGAGGGGACTGAAACCAAAACAGTCAGTGGTTCTCCACAGTGGTTATGAGAGCGACGTTGAGCAGAGGACCAAGTCCATTGGTGTTTACCGGGGCAAAGCTGGACGCGTGCACTGGATTCCGGCCAGCTTCCGTTGATGCCGACGTGCAGGCCATTGTCTTCTCCGCCCGTGCTATAGGCTCGTGCCCAGAACACATACAGGCCAGCGGTATTGAAATAGATGGGATAGCTTAGGATTCCCATAGAGCCCGGAATCGGGGCAAAATTAGCGTCAGTCTCCGAGTCCGTATAGTGAATCAGGGCCTCATCGTGATTGGTGCGGTTGTCTGGCAAAATCTCAATATAGGTACTTCCGCTCGCGCCTGCGGAGTGATTCCCATCGAAATCGGCTCCGTCAATAGGAAGAGTATCGGCATCCGTGATGTACCAGCGCCGAATCTCATCCTTGCTCTGGGCTACGAAATGTTCGGCCTCAACGGCAACCATGCCATCTTCTTCGACATAGTTGTGGATTTTGGCCGACGAGTAAACCGGGATTAATAGAAGTCCAACTAGGATAGGGGTGAATCTGGTCATACCACTTACGCTAGCGGCTTTTATGAAAAATCAAAGTCTTGATTTCGGGTTACCGTAATCTGGGACTAAGGAGACGGTTAGTCACTTCTGACCTCATAATTCGAAACCGAGTTACACAACTTCAATGTTCTTGTGATCAGGGAATGCGTCATTTTCTGAGATCTCTATGGGTGTTTCAAAACCTTTATGTGGGCAGTTGTAAATGGACTGGTTGATTAGTAACGAGTGTGGTTGCCATTTGGTGTGGTAGGTCTTGGAATACGGGCTGTTTATATCCTATGAAGAAATCGTTAGTTGT
>CALGUT010000514.1 GCA_937920335.1 uncultured Opitutales bacterium | reverse complement strand
AAGCACCTAACTCACCTTTACATCGCTCTCTTGCACTTCAAAGTTGAATCCACCTATTCATTAATTTGGTCAGGGGTAAGCATAACATCTGTTGTTTCAGGGGGCTGTATGATTAAATTACTAAAGGCTACCCATACACTAATACTTCGTAAACTCTAGCTGATTCGGAACTCGCAAAAGCCTGACAGTGGGCGACGGTTTACGCTCAAGACGCGGTTAGACTTCAGGGCATTATCAGCAACCATCAATCCATCCAGCTCAATTCTTCCCAACGTTCTGGACCATCGTTTTTCTGTAGAGAACCTGGAGTACTTCGTCCTTGAACAACATATTTCGTCATCAGGGTTTTCAACTCTTGAACGCGTTTCGGATGTTTGGACATCAGGTTGGTGGTTTCACTGGGATCTTCCTTCAGATTGTATAACTGGAATTCCGGAAGCCCTTTCATATCCTCTTCAGTTGCAGGGTAGGCCCAGCCGCCCGAACCGGGCCAGAGGATGAGCTTCCAATCTCCTTTTCGAATAGCAAAGCGCCCATCACTCGAATGCATCACTGTCGCTTCACGAATCGGCTGGTCATATTTTTCCTGCATAAGAGCAGGCAGAATACTATAGCTGTCCTCTGCGGTATCTTCAGACAACCCTACGTCAAGAAGATCGGCCGAGGTGGCCATGAAATCGACAGTACTAATGACCTCGTCAGATGTGCTTCCCTTTTTGATCTTACCTGGCCAGGACGCAACAAACGGAACGCGATGACCCCCTTCAAAAATATCAAACTTCTTGCCGCGATAAATATAACTACCGTTGTGTCCGGCCAACGGTAATTCATCGTCGTCAAAATCCGCACGCGGGGACTGGCCATTGTCACTGGTGAAAAACACCAGGGTGTCTCTAAGCCGGGCATCTCCTCGGATCGCATCCATGATCTGACCCACGGTATGGTCCACTTGAACAACGAAGTCTCCGTAGGCGGTGGCATTACTGGTTCCAATAAATTCTGACGTAGGAATGATAGGCGCGTGCGGAGCCGTAAATGCACAATACAGAAAAAACGGATCTCCTGAGTCCGCACGTTCTAGCATGTAGCGAATCGATCGATCGGCTATTTCCGATAGCACCTCCACGTGATTGAAGTCCGGCGCTTTCGGACCTTTTCGCCAAAATGCCTTCTCATCATAATTAACGGAAGTCGCATCCGGAATAGCCGTAGCTTTGCTATTTTCTACCCATACGAACGGGGGCGATGAAAGAGACGCCATGGTTCCAAATGAGTAAATAAAACCATGTTCCTCGGGACCGTTATCGATGCGTTTACTAAAATCTATAACGGGTCGTACCTTACCATCGTAGGTGACTTGTTCCGATCCGACATACTGCCAATCCCAGCCAAGGTGCCACTTACCAATCAATGCTGTTTGATAGCCTGCACCTTTAAACAACTCAGCAATCGTCGTCCGATCTTTGTATATCAACAGTTCAGAATAACCATCCCCGCCACCACTTTTGCGTGTCGAACGCCAGTTGTATCGACCTGTCATGAT
>CALGUT010000513.1 GCA_937920335.1 uncultured Opitutales bacterium | reverse complement strand
TGGAGCGCGCTCTTGATGCAGGGATGCAGATCGCGGACAACTTCCCTAATTCAAATCTATCGACCTTGTACTTCAAAATACTTCGTCCTTTGGTTGATGGAAATCCCGGTGAAGCAGATATCACTTGGGGATTGGTTTCTGAAACTGCTCGCGGCGCAGAAACCATGCAGCACGGCTACGGTAGTTATTCTGTTCTGTCTCGTTACGAGATTGATGGAATAATGGATATTCGTAACGGCAGCACCTATGTCAACCTCGTGGAAACTGCTTTGAATACCGAAGTATGGTATGAGGTTTGGTATGTGATAGATCACTCAAACAATACGTTTACCCAGTATCTCAAGGGTGGAACTGACTTCCCTGTCCAGACGGAGATTTACGCAGATGCCGCATACCGTAATGCGACTTTTGCAAACCTGGATACGCTCTTGATCGTAACCACAGCGGGTGGTGTAGATGCTATCAAAGGTAAAAACCCGATCTACTTTGATGATTTCCACATCGATATCGCTGCTGCTAACTTGTCTTCTCCAGACGGCACTGACAACGGTCAGCCAGCAACTGGTGGTAAGTTCCTCAATATCTCAACTCGTGGAACTGTTGGTGTAGGTGATGATGCGCTCATCGGTGGTTTCGTTATCGCAGAAGATGATCAGCAAGTTGTTATCCAGGCAATTGGACAAGAGCTAGCAGGTGTTACTGGCTTCCTGGTTGATCCGGTTCTCTCTATCAGAAATGCTGCTGAAGAAGAAATTGGTTTTAATGACAATTGGGATGATACTCAAGAGCAGTTGATTACTGATCTCTGGGGTGGTGCTCCTCCTTTCGCTGAAGGCAGCTTGAGTGCTGGGGGTGTTTGGACATTGCCTCCAGGAACTTACACAGCAATCGTTACCGGTAAGGACAACACGACAGGTGTTGCTCTGATCGAAGTATATCAAATCGACTAAGAGTCGGTCTTAGGATACACTTTTAGTTAATAAGTTTTACGATAGCTGGGCGGGCGGAATACCTGCCCAGCTTTTTTATTGGACGAGTCACTCTTGCTTGGGCGGCCGTCAACAATGCTTTTATTTTACGCATCCTATGTTTACCGATTTAATTCCGAAAAGACACTTTTTAGTGAGCCGTTCCATCAGTCTGACCGCTGTCATTTCATTTGTTAGCTCACTGGCGTTTAGTCAAATCGCGGATCCGGTTCCTGAGAGTCCCGCAAGAAGTGGAATTACTCTTGAGCTAGAGGAGTTTGCGACGATTCCGTCGAGCTCAAACTCAGCTCCCCGAGCCCGAATAAATCATCTAAAACCCATGCCTTTGGGGGATGGTGCCCTGAAGACGCTCGTCGTGAATGACCTCCGTGGAATTCTTTATATCATCGTGAATGGGCAAGTGCGCGAATATGCTGACCTCGATGCCATTTTCCCAAATTTTGTTGATTCTCCAGGTCTGGGAACTGGTTTTACTTCTTTTGCCTTTCATCCGGATTACGCAACAAACGGTAAGTTTTACACCGCGCATTCTGAAAGCCCAACCGCTACGCCGGTAGATTTCCCAAACGCTGATCAGGCCGCTCCGGTAGTCTTACATGGGGTGATAACCGAGTGGATCGCCACGGTTCCTTCAGCCGCCACGTTTGCCGGAACTAGACGTGAGTTACTGAGAGTTGAACTGGCTGGAACGATTCACGGGATGCAGGAAATTGCGTTCAATCCGAATCCTGAATCAGGAGATTCTGATTATGGGATGCTTTATATTTGTATCGGAGATGGGCAATCGACCATCAAAGGCTTCCCGGGAAATACTCATCGGTTAGACTCCGTGTTGGGAACTATTTTAAGGATCGATCCATCAGGGAATAATAGTGCGAACGGTCAGTACGGAATACCAGCTGACAATCCCTGGGCGGATGATGGAGATGATAATACTTTTGGCGAAATCTGGGTGTATGGTTTTCGTAATCCTCACCGCATCAGTTGGGATACTGCAGGGGATGGCAAAATGCTCAGTGGTGATATAGGAGAAAAGAATATTGAAGAAGTTAACCTGATCGAACCTGGAAACGATTATGGTTGGAATGTTCGAGAAGGAACGTTTGTCATTAACTCGGATTGGGAAAAT
>CALGUT010000512.1 GCA_937920335.1 uncultured Opitutales bacterium | reverse complement strand
GGTTCCAGGAGCCGTCACTTCTCTTGGCCTCTATCCACGCACCTCCACCACCTAGCTGAAAATCGGGACCAAGCTTGTAGTACGCCTTTTGTTGAACCACCCAGGTTCCCAGTTGAGAAGCATCGTCCGTCCAACGCAATTCACTCCACAGATAGGACGTCCAAAGGTCGCCACTATACTGCCGCCACATAAATTCGTTCCAAATTCTAAAATCTTTATCAAAACCTTCAGCTTGCAGCAGCGGAGCAGTGAGCAACAAAACGAATACTTGAGTTATTACCAGTAGTTTTTTAAAAGAGCTCAGCTGTTGGAGGATCGTGATCACACTTCAAAACTACTCAAAACTCCCCTATTGTCGCTATTAAAGCAACAATTGGTGTTATTATTTCCAAATCTAATAAGCGTTATTCGCGCTACGAATAATCGGGTATTTGATGGACCTAGCGATCGAAATTACTTGAGTTACTAGATCCGAAAAACAAATTCTAACCTGATTTGAAGACCCTCCCAAAACTGTTCGCGGTATCGATCACGTTGTTGGCAGTCGCCTTATCGAATGGTTGGCATTTACCCATTATTCAAGGCTTTGCCTGGCTACAAATGTACAACATCTATACGGAGACGATCTCATCAACGGAGGCCATTGAGATTATTCTCAGCGGTGAGGAGCCCTGTTGCCTTTGCCAATTCGTACAAGGTTGTAAGGAGGAAAACCAAAAGAGCTGGACTCACTGGCAATCCCAGAAGGCAGTCCTGATTCTGAAAACAGGAAACACTCTCTGCATATCGCCCGCACCCCGATCGACTTTAAGGCAGGTATTCGAAGAATCACCGATTCTAACTTTTCACGAAGACCAGGATACCCCTCCCCCTAAAGAATTATTGAGCTAGCTTATCGTTAAGATCATAATCCTGCCGCCCCTTGCCGCAGATTTTTGTCCCACCGCCTTGATCGGTGGATGCCCTTATTACGCAAAGAACATCCATAATTCTCATGAAATTTTTTAGTACACTTATAATACTTTCTTCTGCTCTCGCAGCCACTGTATCCGCTCACGAATTCCAATCTTCAAGACCCGACAGTCACGCTCCCATTAGCGTGATGGGTGACCACACTCACCGAAAAGGCGATTGGATGGCCTCCTATCGTTTTATGGTAATGGATATGGACGGTATGCGCTCGGGAAACGATAGCATAGATCCAAGCGACGTGTTCGCCGCTAACTATACGGTCACTCCCACAAAGATGAGCATGTATATGCACATGTTTGGCGTTATGCACGCACCGAGCGATAAATTTACACTCATGGCCATGCTGCCATACTTGGACACAGAGATGGATCACACCATTTTCCCGATGGCTGCACCTTTGATTGCCCTCAATGACGGAGAAACAACGTTCACCACCCGATCGAAAGGATTCGGTGATTTAAAGCTATCCTCTCTTATAAAACTACACACCGGGGAAAACGATCGGGCCCATCTTACAATCGGTGTCAGCGTTCCCACCGGATCGATCAGCGAAAAAGATAAAATCCCTGGGCCTGGGGGACGAATTGATAGACAACTGCCAGCACCTATGCAATTGGGCTCAGGCAGCACGGATTTTCTGAGTGGGTTTACCTACGGGAAGCAACTGGAAACCTGGTCTTACGGAATACAAGGCAACTCGGTTATTCGCCTCGAAGACAATAGCCATGGTTACCAACTTGGAGATAAGTTTGAAGCACTTGGCTGGCTAAGTTGGTTAGCTACACCCAGCACTAGCTTGAGCGTAACAGCCTACGCAAAAACCGAAGGAGAACTCTCAGGCATACAAAGGGACGTGGGGTTAAATCCTCCGTTCGCCCCGGCACGGCGAACCGTTACCACCGCATTCGGTGAAAACTACGGAGGCGACCAGGCAGGCCTGCGCGTTGGGGTTAATTTTCTCGGCAAAGATGCCGGAGCTCGCGGTCACCGCTTCGCTCTGGATATCGACCTTCCCTTACACCGCGACTTGAACGGCTATCAATTGGAGACAGATATGGTTGCAACACTCGGTTGGCAAAAGGCTTGGTAACCCAAAGCCATCAATAAGCTGTGAATTTTTCGAAACGGAGGATTTCGATCCTCCGTTTCCGTCTTGATTCCAACTAAATATGAGCAAACGTTAGAATCTCCCTTAAGCCCATCTCCAGCCTGTCCTCTAAAATTCACAGCTCCCTAATAATCGTTTGCCTCTTCTTAGGAGGTTCGGCGGGTGCGTACTCTCAGGAGAGCCCGGCAACAGAAACCTCGCCATCACCTACTGCGGAAACCAGTAAAACGACTACCGAAACGACCAAGGATGGAACTCAAAGCCTCGAAGAAGCGCTCGATAACAAACCGGGAATTAATTTTAGCTCTGTTCAAATTGGCGGTCAAAGTTCCGGAATCAATCTCAGTTCGATAAGGGCCGACTCGGTCGAATCCCTGGAAGCCCTCAAACTGGCAACACCAGATATGGACGCCGATATCGTGGGTGGAACCTTAAACCTGAAATTTAGACCGGCGTTTGCCCAGAGACAACCGACCCGCCAATTGCGCGCCTATCTAACTTACTACGAGCTTTCAGGCAAAATAGGCCCCTCACTCTACATTACAGAAGGTCAAGCTTTCGGAATCGACAACCGCTGGGGCTATCTTCTGAACGGACGCGCCTACGAATCTTATCTCGCGGGAGAAAACCTGAACCGCGATTGGCAAGTAAGAAGGAATTCTGAATGGCCCACCATTTACCGGTTCCAGGATGTACAAATCGAGAAAGAATCGTTCCGATCGAAGAGCGTATCGGCAAACTTGCTGGTAGATTATGAATTGACCAAGCAACTCAGACTATTTACCCGAGCAATCATCGCGAACACCAATCGTGACGAAATTAATCGGCACCTTGAGTACGAGTGGGACGACGGAACATTCGTCACCCTAGACGAGGATTCTGCGACCGTCGAGGGGATGACTCTCTTCAAAGGCATCGAAGAACGTCGTAACGAAAGGCAAACCAGGGAAATAACACTGGGTGCCCAATTCAAAGGTACAGACTGGCGGTGGGAAGCACAGATCAAGTACGACTACTCAAACTCAGAGTATCCACACCGCTGGGATTCATTTTTTTCACAAAAAAACATCGATGCGGCTTACTCGAACGCGACCGGCCAGTATCCGGTATTTGAACTACTCAATGGGTCTGATGAAAAAGCAGAGGATACCAATCTCTATAATTTCGAAGAAGTTAGAATCGTAACCTCCCAAGATCTTTATATCGACAAGATAGCGTCTATAGATGTGGAACGATTCTTTTCGCCCTCATGGGGTCGACTCAAACTCAAGTCCGGATTTAAATTCTTAAATCGCGATCTGGACAGCGGTGACGACATAATGGTCTATGACGAATCCGTCGAAGATTTGACCATTGCCCAATTCGAAAGCAACTGGAGGAACGATGATATCCACGATGGCAGGTACAGCCTCAATGGGTTCCATGACCCAGTCGCATTCAGAGAGTATTTCCTAAGTAACCCCGACAATTTTGAACTTAATGAAACTCGAACAAGATCCCAATCCGACCCTGCAAACTATACCGTCAACGAAACCATAACCTCGGCGTATTTCATGGGAGATTACACTTTGGATAAGTGGCGGATACTCGCGGGAGTGAGGATGGAGGAAACCGAAGACGAATTCACAGGGAAAGAAGTATTCTTCGACGATAACGGTGACTACGAAAAAACAATTGATACAGAAGGAAACCGCAGCTACTCGAATCTATTCCCAGGCCTCCAGGCCGTATACAGCGCCAGCAACAAACTAACCTTATACTCCTCTTGGTCAAAAGCCCTCGAAAGACCTCGCTATAGCTACCTCGCACCATTCCGGCGAATTATTCAACGCTCTCAGTATATCAGCGCGGGGAATCCTGAGTTACAGCCAACCGTCTTTACCAGTCTCCTTGTCGCAGCAGATTGGGCCTACCATGACTCGGGATTTTTGAGCCTCGAATTACTTCGGCGTGATAATGAAGACATCGTAGTTCAAAGTCAGACCATTATCACTGAAGGCCAATTCCAAGGCTATGACCTTTATACGTGGGAAAACGTAGCGACAGGCTTACACAATCAGGTCCAACTGGTATGGAATCAGGATTTGGATCCACTATGGTATGAGCTTGACGGCTTTTCTTTTGAAATGCGTTACCGCTACAACGACACCGAAACAGACGTTCGTGGTCCAGCATTTGCACCGCTCCCAATCACTCTGACTCCTGAAAATGATATACGAGCGTCCCTGATTTTTCAAAACCAAAGCTGGCTAGTAAGACTTCGAGCTGACCACGAAACTGAAATGTTGCGACGGATCGGCAACACTCCGGAGCGAGATACCTATTCATTTGATCGGACGACCTACACTTTCTCGGTGGAATATCGGGCAGAAAACGGTTGGACGGGTAACATCGGAGTCTACAATCTCGCTCGAGACGAACCAGAGCAGTACTTCGGGGATCCACTAAGACCTACCGATATCGCAGCCCGCGGACGCTACTGGCGAACAAGCTTACGCTATACGTTCTAGATTTCTAATCTAAACTGGGGACGGGAGCTTCGCTATCGAGCAGTCCCTCTTCCTTCAGTTCACTCCATAAATCGGCGGGAATATCTGTGCGAAACCAACTAAGGTTCTTCTGTACAATCTCTGGCGAATTCATCCCGGGTATAACCGATTTCACCGCGGTGTGTCCT
>CALGUT010000511.1 GCA_937920335.1 uncultured Opitutales bacterium | reverse complement strand
ATCATTACAACAAAGCTAAGGTAGGTAAGAGGATGCCATATCGTCAACGGATACCTTGAATGGTACAAAACAGCTGCAAACTGTGAAAAATCAAACACCACCGAGAACACAGGACTTTCGACCGATTCCATTCATTAACGACTCGGACGGCAAATAGTTTGAATTGCGACGCACAACCCTATTCTTTCTAAGACCAATGAATTTCGTGTTTTTTGGTGTACCACAAATACGAAACTGGATCCTCCTCGGATTGACAGTTTTGCTATTCATGACGCACGCCTTTGGAATACGAAGAGAATCCATGCACTTTGAGACGGTGATGAGCTACGAGGAACTCCCAAGCCTCTCCATCCGCGCAATCTACCAGGATCAATATGGCCTCATCTGGATCGGAACCGAAGCAGGGCTTGTTTGTTACAACGGCCACAGCTATCGCATTTTCCGTAACTCTTCGACGGATCCAACTTCTATTTCATCAAAAATCATCACGGCCATTGGAGAAGAACCCGACGGAACTCTCTGGGTAAACACCTACGATGGTTTGAACCGCTTCAACCGAAAAGAAGAAAACTTTAGTCATTACAAATTGCGAAATAATGCCGGAAATTCTCTAACACCTGGAGGCTCGTGCATCGCATTTGATTCTAAAGGAAGAGTGCTTGTCGGGACCGTCGCTGGCCTACCGATATTTGATCCGTCAACCGAAACATGGGACCTAACTTATGCCACGGAATACCGGTCCAGGGGGTTTACTAAAGACATTCAATCCCTTGGTGATGATAAGTACCTGATCGCGACGATTACTGGCTTTAAATATTTAGACTTAACAAGTGGCCAAGTAACCCTTTTACCTCACAGCCCAAGACGCCAAGACGATTCCGTCATAGAAGGACGATCAATCCTCAAGGACAGCAAAAACCGGACGTGGATGGGAACGATTGGTGCCGGATTTTTCGTATTCGACGAAGACGGAATTCCGCTAACCTACGAATTTAGCGATATAGCTAATACCCCCAACAACTTGGGGACGATCCGATTTATCCACGAAGACCAAGAAGGCAATATATGGATTGGATCATTGAACAGCGGGTTGACAATACTTCCGAGCAATTCAGATGAATACTGGTATTTCGAAAACGACCTGCGCGATCCCCAAGCGATTCCGTCTTCAGAACTTACAGAGATCGTCCAAACCCAAGACAATCAACTATTAATCGCGACGAACGCGAGTGGTGTGTTTAGTTTCGACCACAACAAACAGGATTTCGACTACTACACCAGATCCGCTCCTTATAACGAAACGCTCCTACCGGTGCCCGTTAGCCATATTGCAACAGGCCCAGACAGCCATATTTGGTTAAATGACACCACAAGGAAACTGACAAGACTTGACCCTCTATCTCGAAAAATGACCAGTTGGGTTGGCAAAGATTCTATTATAAAAGACGTTAGCAGCTCAGTGTTCTCTTTAGCGATAGATCAGAATAACCATTTGTTCGTAATGAATACAAACGGCATTTTGTATTCTGTAGAAATAGATACGGACCTCTTCAATACTTCTACGATTATAACTGAAGGTTTTGATGAAAAAGGAATCGACCGAAGAGGAAAGCTTCACGTCGACGGTCTGAACACTTTATGGATTTTGGGTAACCACATACTTCGCTACGATAAAGAGCGAAAAACCGTCCATAAAATCGGAGATTCATCGCAGCTGCAGAATGCTCAATTCAAGCCCTCTGCGGTTTACGAAAACGAACAAAACGACCTTTGGTTCGGCTCATTCAACAGAGGGTTTTACTACTACTCCCGCTCTCAGGATGACATTACCGAGATTTACAACACGGATATTAGCCCAGAACTCTTGAAAGAAACCAGAGTCACGGGACTCTACCAACAACATGACGACTACCTTTGGATTACTACTGAATCCGGGGTTGGCCGATTCAACCTCAAGACAAAATTGTTCGACAGTCCCGCCTATATCAAACCCATAGCAACGATTCCTTTTTACGGATTGCATGTGACGGAACGGGGCACCTGTGGCTATCTATGGCAACCGGACTGATACGACTGGATGACGTCAATCAGTCGCTTCGCACGTATGGAAAAGAAGACGGATTACTTGCTGTAGATTTTATCGATGGCCCATTCGTCTGCCCTTCCAAAGACCTTTTAATCATCGGAGGTAAGACAGGTATAAACGTATTTAAGCCACAGTCAATAGGACTACGACCAGAACCACCAAGTGTGATTATTACCGACATCGAGGTTCGTAGCGAAGAAGACCCCAACTACCCTTTTACTATCGAAGACGCTCCGTATCTTGCAGAGACATTGACCCTACCCTGCAGTAACAACTCATTTTCAATCAGCTTTGCGTCGATATCCCCCGGGAACAGCAGTGCCTTAGAATATTCCTTCAAACTGGATGGTGCTGATAACCACTGGAACTTTGTTTCAGGTCAAAACCAGGCTACTTATAACAACATCCCAGCGGGGAACTACACCTTCAAAGTCAGATCGAGATTTGCCAGTCATCCTTGGAAAGCGGAGACCACTAATATCGCTGTAATCATAAATGCTCCGTACTACTACAAACCTTGGTTTTTCGCCACTGTAGCCTTACTGTTCATAGGCCTGCTATACCTCGTGGTTCGACTTAGAACCTATC
>CALGUT010000510.1 GCA_937920335.1 uncultured Opitutales bacterium | reverse complement strand
ACGGTAAATCAGCCCATACATCTTTCAAGGTGTTGGATCGCGCTGAAGGTTTTAGTTTCATTCATGCGCGCCTGTTTACGGGGCGTACTCATCAGATCCGTATCCACCTCAAACACCTCGGTCATCCATTAGTTGGAGAGGAGTGGTATCGGAATCCTCCCTGTAAGTTGCATTTTCGACAGGCCCTTCACGCTCATCAAATTCAGTTCCCCGATAATGAGTTCCTTACGGTCAACCATCTGACGGCACCCTTTGCGACGGACCTTGTTGAACTGGCAAAAAGCTTGGGTCTGATGACGGATCTCCATCTCAGCTAATCCAATCCGCGCGATAGTGTGGCCCACTATTCTGGGAGGAAGTTCTTACGGGTTGATGATTTCTTGAACCGTTTTTAATACGGTTTTGAAGGGAATTGAATCATAAGCTCCGAACAGATTGGTTTCTTTCCGGAGTCTGGCTCGAGTTGTTGCAGGAGAATTGATGCCGCAGAGAAATCGTGTGAGCTGTCTAGGGGTTTCTATCGATGAATACCGTTCGGCTATAAGTTTCTGAATGGCCGTCCGATCACCGGATCCGAGAGACGGTGGAAGCGCATCATCTGGCGGAGTAGGGGGAATGCCTAGACAACGATTGCAGTGACCGCAGTCGTCCCGTTCTTCACCGAAGTAATTCAATAAATATCGAGTGATGCAGCTTTTTTGTTTGGCCAAGTTTAACACTTGTTGGATTCGTTGAATATCGTTGTCTTCCCGGTTCTGAAATCGGTCGTTCAGTGTCTTGGTAAAGGGCCCTATGGCTTCAGGGATTCGCAAACGACGGTATCCTTGACGTACGCCGGCGACCTTAAGAGTCATTTCTCCTTTTTCTTCAAGCTCACTGAGGGCTCTAACAATCTTGTCTCGCGGTTGATCGATGGTTTCGCTTACCTTTAGAGTGTCCAGGGTGAACCAGATTTTGCCCTTTTTGGCATTTCGGAATATGTTTTTCAGAAACGCGGCTTCTTCACTGTTCAACCTTGCTAATATTTCTGCGGAGGAACGGTTCGGTTGGAATTTGTATTCGCTGTAAAAGGGCCCGGTAGAAAGGAGGTATCCTTCGAGTTCAAGGTATGTCAGGAGTGTTTTGACCACCAATGGACGCAAGTCGAATCGGTTAGAAAGTTCGTATTCCGAAATATCAAATTGCTCGCCCAAATCTAGGATGTGTCGGGTGAATGCATCCACGACTTTCTCTTCGGGCGTGTCCCCATAGCTGAAGTTTTCAAGAGTGATAGAGTCTTCGGTCGAGACTAGCATCTCGCAAACAGAGGGTTTGCCATCTCGTCCCGCTCGGCCTATTTCCTGCGAGTAACTTTCGAGTCCCTTAGGAAGATTGTAATGATAGACATAGCGGATGTCGGCCTTATCCACGCCCATGCCAAATGCGATGGTGGCCACAATTACAGCCTGCGGTGACTTCATGAATTGGTCTTGGATTGCCGTCCGGTCATCTGGTTTGAGGCCGGCGTGGTAGGCGGTAGCTTCCTGTCCGTTTTGGGTAAGGTAGTCGGCCACGTCTTCTGCTGTCCGCTGCAGGGTTACATATATTATGGTGGCTCCCGGAGGACGGCTTCGCATTTGCTCCAAGAGCAGGGCGTTGCGATCTTTTGCTTGGGTGGAGAGGACATTCAATTCCAGGTTGGGACGGTAAAAGCCGGTATGAACTTCGTCTTCTGCCGCGATGTCGAATGCGGCTCGAACATCCTTGGCCACGGCTGGTGTGGCGGTAGCGGTCAGAGCCAATACTCGCTCGACGTTCAACTGTTTTACCAGTTGGGCGATCTTGAGGTAATCAGGTCTGAAATTGTGTCCCCACTCACTGATGCAATGCGCTTCATCGATGGCCAATAGGGCGATTTTCTGTTTTGAGATCGCATGAATGAAGCGCTCGTTTCCGAGTCTTTCGGGAGAGATATAAAGGAGCTTGAGTTTTCCCGTGTAGAGATCATCGAAGAGCTTTCGGTTTTCCTCTTTGGTCAGAGTAGAATCCAGCCTAGCGGCGGGTGCACCCTTGCTGATCAGAAAATCCAGCTGATCTTTCATGAGGGCAATGAGAGGGGAAATGACCACGGTTAAACCGTCCAGTAGAAGTGCTGGTAGCTGATAGCATAGGCTCTTGCCGCCCCCGGTTGGAAAAATAGCCAGAACTGATTTGTTATCCATCAATCGAGAGATGGCGGCCTTCTGGCCATCGCGAAATTGGTCAAAGCCGAAGTGTTCTTTTAGGTGCTGCTGTAATTCTGTCATGTTAGGGAGTGTTTTTAAATTCCTCAAAGAAAAAGCTTGTACTCTATGAATGGATA
>CALGUT010000509.1 GCA_937920335.1 uncultured Opitutales bacterium | reverse complement strand
ACAACTTCGGTTTCGTTTTGCCGTCTTCCTTAAATTGTCTGGGGCGAATCACGTGAACTTCGTGGCCTCTTCGATTTAATCCCATGACCAAACGGTTCAACGTCATTGAAACACCGTTGATCTCGGGAGGAAAGGTTTCGGTGACCAGACAGATTTTCACGGAGGCAGGGTTCTTTGGGTGAAGTTATGAATTCATAGAGCAAGGGGCTATGAGTTCAACGGGAATCTTACTAAATATTTTGTGGCATACCGCTAGAGTTGACCGATCTGAGCTTATGATTGAAGATTTGATTCTGTGGACTCAGATCTATATATTCTCACGGGATTTACTGCCGTAGGTAAAACGAGGCTTTCGCTAAATTGGGCGAAGGATAATGATGCGGAAATCATATCTTGTGACTCGCTCTTATTCTATCGAAATATGGATATTGGAACCGCTAAGCCCTCGGAGGCCGAGTTAAGAGAGGTTCCGCATCACTTGATCGATGTTGCAGAGCCATCCGAGCAGTATTCGATTTTGAAATACGTAAGGGCTGTAAGGTCTGCGATTGCAGATATTCATGCTCGAGGTAAGCGCGTTCTCATAGTAGGGGGGAGTGGTTTTTATCTCCGTTCTTTTTTGGGTCCGGTCGTGGATGATTTGTTCTTAGATCCGGCGCTGGAGGCGGAGATAGTTAAGCGGTTTGGCGACCAATCGCTATCAGAATCTGTAGCTGCGCTGCGGAGTTTTAATCCGGACGGTCTATCGGGTCTGGATGTGGATAACCCTCGGCGTGTATTAAAGGCGTGGCTGCGGTGTGCTGCTACCGGTAAGTCGTTGCGGGAGCTGCGGGAGGCATTTGAATCTAAACCAGGACCTTTCGATTCCTATATTCGACGGCTTCTTGTTTTGTCACGCCCGAGGGAGGTTTTGGAAGATCGCGTTCGGCAACGAGTTGACATGATGATCGCGTCAGGGTTGATCGAAGAAGTGCGTCGATTAGAGCATATGGATTTCGAAAGGAATCCAAGTGCGGCCGGGGCTATTGGCTACAGGGAAACCCTCGCTTGTATTAACGGTCTTATTTCTGAAAAAGAATTGGCAGAAACTATTGCGAAGAACACTCGTAAGCTGCTGAAAAAGCAACGAACGTGGTTTAAGAAGTTTTTGCCCGCTGAAGCCGTTTTTGATGTGACTGACGCATCAGGGCTTCCGGATGTATGGTTCCGACTTCCCGAATAGTTCAGGCTTACAATGTAGCCAGATGATGGGCTAGGTATTTTCCGGGGCTAGCGATGTCTGAGCGAGTGCTTCGGTTAGGATATCCCGAACGAAAGAGTCTACGTTTGAAACTCTGCCGCTTTGACTGTCCAGGTATGTTTTAACCTCCTCTGAGTCTTCGTTGTAGGCTGGAACTGATTTTGTTTTAGCATAAACAAAGGTTCCGCTTGTAGCGTTGGTAATCCAGTTGGAAATATCACCTTCGCTTAAATTGTCCAGCTGTGCCAACAGGTCTTGTGAGAAGCCTTCGGGGCTACTCTCATTTCTTTTGAAACTATCAAAAGTTGCGTATGTGAGTTCCAGTGATTTGGCAGCCTCTTCAAAAGAGGATCCTTCGGCTAATGAAGTTGCCAGAGCTTTCTTGAGCTCTTCGCCTTTTTCGATGAACGAAGCGCGTTTCTTTTCTTCAACTAAATCCGCAGTTACTCTAACTCGAACGGCAGAGAATTCAGGTGTGTATGAAGCTTCTTCCCCTTGGTAAATCAAGACGATGTATTGGTCGTTGTTTTGAATAGGGTCCGAGTAGTAACGGTCTTCGTTTAAACGGAATACCTGACTGAGGGTTTGGGTTGTAAGACCATCCTGCATAATGACCGCGCTCTGAGGGTAGGCCACCAAATCCTTTAAGGTTACGTTTTTCGCGGCGAGTAGCGTATTGAAATCGTCACTCCCATTTTCTATGGCTTGATCGAACAAGGTGTAGGCAAACTCCTCGGCTACTGTTTGCGCGGCAGACTTCGCATTCTCGAAACGTAATTCTGTTATGATTTGTTCTTCTACGTCTTCTAGAGTTACTTCCGGAGCTTCAGGGGTTTCGGTTGTTCCATCGTCTTTGGTGATAGGCTCAGGAGTTGGGATGGTTGCTTGATAGCGGGCTTTGTTGGTAAAGAAATGAATGCTTTTTTCTCCGGCTTCGGGTATGTAGGTGTCATCGATATAGTTTTTAGGATCAAAACTTACGAAGCTTGCCTTTGTCTTAGTATCCACGATGTAGCGAAATGAGTTATTCTCGAAATAGGTCGTGAGCTCTTCTTCGCTGGGGTTGATTTCCACGGTGAAAGCGGCGTAGTCCATTTTGGC
>CALGUT010000508.1 GCA_937920335.1 uncultured Opitutales bacterium | reverse complement strand
ATCCATTCATAGAGTACAAGCTTTTTCTTTGAGGAATTTAAAAACACTCCCTAGTGTGTAGCCTATTTGGTAATGATTGTTGCGAATTATGAAACAGTGTTGGCAATCCTGTTGCAGGAATTGTGAGGATGACGTGGAAAAACCCCCACCTCTGCGGCTTCGCCGCTAAGAAGCAAATTCCTATCAGCAAAACGATTCGGATTGTGGTAAACTGTCGACCAATAAAGTAGCATTCCACAACACCTTCGGAACTGGTCATCCCTTGACAGTTCAACTTAGAATAATTACCCCTGATGATTCATGCGTAGTTATTCTCGCCGCAACTTTCTGGCTACTCTTTCATCCCTAGGTGGACTCGGGGCTGTAAACATAGCCATGGGTCGGGCACATGCCGCGACGCCGGCATCTGGCGCCAGTCAGCGAATTACCCGCTACGAAGTGATACCAGTTCGTGTTCCTATGCATGAACGCGTCAGGGAAGTCTTCGCAGAAGTGTACCGCAAGCAGGGAATCAACCGTGACTACTACGACTCGACCCTCGTCAAGCTATACACCGACGAGGGTTTGGTGGGAGTGGGCGATGCGTTATTGAACGTCGAGGATTCACTGGGGAGTGTTCCCGAGGCCGAGGCAATTTGTAAAAGACTGATAGGACACTCGCCCTGGGAGTTTCTCATGGATGACAGCTTAGGCGGTGTGTTGATGGCAGTATACGATTTGATAGGCCAGGCATCGGGGTTACCTGTTTCTAGATTGTTCGCACCCAACCCTAAAACACACATTGTTCAGTCCTGGTGGAGCCAGTGCTTTCCCTCGGACTTGATGGCTTCCGAAGCGAAGCTGGGCTACGACTTAGGCTACCGCGTCCATAAGGTGAAGACACGACCGTTTGAAGATCCTGTCGAACAAGCTGAGGCAGTCACCTCCTCCGTGCCAGCCGACTTTCGAATCTGGGCTGATACGAATGGAACTTGGGAAAATCCAGAGAAAGCTATCAAATTTGGAAAACGCCTGATGCGTTTCCCGCAATACTTTGCGATAGAGTCCCCCTGCGAATATTACGATCTCGATGCTTTCCGTCAGTTGAAAGGCCGCTTTCCGCTAAAACTCGCTGAACATTTTCCGAAAAATCCGATGCCCTTTATACGAGAGAAATTACTGGATGCTCTCGTAACCGGCGGACCGATCGGCAAGACACTCGTACAACGAGCCCTCATGGCCGAAGTGACCGGTATTCCACTTTGGTTACAACACAGTATCATTACCGGCGTTGCCCAAGTTTTTCAAGCCCATCAAGTTGCCGCATTTCCCGCGATCGAGCATGCCGTCAGTATCACACACGTGATACAGGATGACCTCATGATCGAGCCCTTCAAGATGAAGGATGGCCTTTACGAAGTACCAACGAAACCCGGGCTCGGCGTACACTTCAACGATGAAGCGGTGGACAAATACCGTCGCGGTTGATTGAATACATATAAAATACCCCTACCCCGAAAGTCATAAACCATCATACCCTACCCCCTGAAGATTATCATACTCCGGATAATCTTCATTAAAATTACTCCCATGAAAAACGCGCTATGCATTCTATTAATGCCTTTGGCAACGATCGCAGCGGAACCTCGTCCCATCCACAATGCCGAACATACTGTCATTTACCGAAAAGCGGGACAGTACTCAGCCTTTCCCAGATTGATGAAACTAGCCGACGGCACCTTGCACGTGCAGTTTGGAGCTCGCGTTACGTCAAGCCATCTCGAGCCGCGCAGCGAGACTATGCGGTTCCTTTCAGAGGACGGCGGCCGCACCTGGCAGCCGACCGACCGTGACGCGATCGATCCCACCTGGGCCACAGGAGCTTCAAAGCCCGGTCGATTGGTCGATGCCAACCCCCATGCGTGGCGTTACATCGAACCTGAGCGCCGCACCGAGTTCGAAGCAAAAGGGATCGAAGTCCGCGATTCACCGGATGGACGCGTGACCTACGCCTATGGCTGCTACGTGCGCACCAGCGAAGATTACGGACACACCTGGCAACAACGGGAGATACCGGTGCCACCCAAGGGCCTGATCATGAGTTTCCTCGGGCCTGCTTCGGACCTGCGTCTGGATACCAACACTTTATTGTGCTCTGTCTATGGACGACCCACCGCAAATATTCGTTTCTACGAAACCTGGTTACTGCGCAGTGAAGATGATGGTGCCAACTGGGATTTCCTGACCGTCGCCGCCGATCCAGAAAAAAAACGCAGCTTCGGTGAAACATCGATTGAAGAAGCGGCTAACGGCGACATCGTAGCCATGATGCGCACGGAACCGGCGCTCGGCACGAAAATGTGGACGGCACATTCGACAGATCGTGGTAAGACCTGGTCGAAAGCAACTGAAACTTCGCTGCATGGTCATCCACCACACCTGCTCACTCTCCACGATGGTACGATGCTTTGCACCTACGGCTACCGGGATGAACCGATCGGAATCCGCGCCGCTTTAAGCCGTGACCATGGCCGCACCTGGTTGGAGGAAGACATCGTGTCACTCAGAGCCGATGGGTCTGGTCGCCCCGGGGACAACGGGTATCCCTTATCTGCTGAATTGCCCGATGGCAGCCTGGTCTCCGTTTACTACATCACCCGCGACGGTATCACAGGTGTGGAAGCCACCCGCTGGGAGAATCCATGGAAATGATACATTTAAACCAATCACTGCGCCTGATTTGCATAGGCATCATTTTACATTGCGCGATTCTAAATTTAACCGCGGCCGAAACCATCTTCCGCCACGCCGGTTTCGACCAACTCTCCAAAGGCGAACTCGGTAATGCCGGACAGAATATTGTGGTTTCTGCGCGAGGCGAACTGAAGCTCATCAACTGGTTCGACCTCGATCACGACGGCTACCCCGAATTGGTAATCAACAACGACCACAGCCCTTACGAAAACTCGGACAGCCTTATCTATTACCAGCACCCTGTGAATGGATTCCGTTCCCTGTTGCCAACCATGTCAAACGAAGGAGGGGTATTCGAAAATCTTGCCTGGATGCGGGCGGCAGAAACACACACAAAATTCCTGCCATCAATGGGCGGTGGCCGAAGCGTCATCGCCGATCTGGACGGTGATGGATGGTCGGAGATCATATTTACCAATTTTATCCACGGTTCCACGCACGATCATTTTCCTGTGTTCGTCTATTGGGGTACAGTAAGCGGATACTCAGCCAACCGGCGATCCGAGTTTCCATCTGAATCCGCCACCGGAGTAGCTGTAGCAGATCTCAATGGAGACGGCCGCCTCGACCTCATCATTGCAAACATGGGCAAGGAAGACGACACCGTGTTCGCCTCCGCTGGCCCTCTGGCTACTTCGGCGCCACCGGTTATCGCCGGCGCAACGGCCAGCGCGCAAATTTATTGGCAGGGGGAAGACGGTTTTATGGTCGATCGTGTGAGCAATTTGCCCACCCGCCATGCGGTCGATGTGAAAGTGGGTGACCTCGATAGCGATGGGAATCCCGATCTTGTTATCCTGCAAGGAGGAGACTGGCCATCCGTCCGAGTATTCTCAGGAGGAGCCGACGGATTTTCTGCTGACCGCGTAAGTGAGACCCCGGTGACTGGTCGAGGCTACCTGGATGGAATCGCCGGAGAACTAGACATAGCTGATCTTGATGGAGATCGCAGGCCCGATCTCGCCATTGCAGCCGGCGGTGCGGAACTCGAATTGCTTTTTAATCGCGGCCCGAATTTGGCTGATTGGCCTAAATCAACGCTTCCAGCAAACACCCCGCTTTCTGTAGTCGCCACTGATCTGAATCAAGATGGGCGCATGGATCTGGCAGTAACAGGATTCGCAGAAAAGCGTCGTGATGAGTATCATACGAGCGCCTATGTTTACTGGAATGGTCCCAACGGTTTAACCGCCAACAGAAATACCGAGTTGCCCGTGATGGGCGGCACATCGGTAAGAGCTGGGGACATCAATGGCGACGGCTTTACTGATCTCGCGTTTGCCAATAGTCAAAACAACGAGACCTACGATGTTGCCAGCTACATTTACTGGGGTGGCTCGAACGGTTATACGCCTGCTCGCCGCAAGGAGCTGACGAGCTTTGGGGCGGCATCGCTAGCCATCGGCGATCTCAACCGCGATCACACGGTCGATCTTTTCATCGCCAACCGAGCCAGTGGACATACTCAAACAATGGGAGCAATCAATTCGTTTATCTATTGGGGCAACCCGGACCGCTCTTATAATCAGGTCACCCTCACCAATGTACCACTGACAACCGGTTTCAGCTCAAGCGCCGGAGATATTTTTGACGAAGGTCGCACTGCGATTGCCTTTACCGAGCGTGCTGGAGTGGCCGTCGCCCGCCTGGCAGCAGATCGCAGCGTCGAGGAGATCCGCCATTGGTCACTGCCGTCACGTGGCTATTCGACCACACTTGCAGATCTCGACCACGATGGGCGACTTGATCTCATCGTCGGTCTCATAGATGGTGAGGGACGCAATCTCGCCATCCTCCGTGGTACAGTCGATGGATTTTCTGAACCGGAGTATTATAAACCGGGGTTACCCATAATTGCCTCAGGAGTGGCAGATCTCGATGACGATGGTCGACTCGATATCATTCTGGGTGGACGAGGCGGTTGGCTATTTTGTCCGCTGGATGCAAAGGGGATTCCCCTACTCGATCGTGCGCAGCGGATCCCGTCTGATTACCAGGTTCAACGGCTGACGGTTGCGGATTTAAATAAAGACGGACGGCCCGATGTGATCGCCACCCACTACCGCGAAATGACTGGTCGGCGCAACTCGATCGACTCGGCCATCTACTGGAATCGCGACGGACACTTTAGTGTTGAGGACACCACCCCGCTACCAACCTTTGGCAGCCACTGGGTTTCGGTAGCCGATACACGTGGCCAAGGAAACCTCGATGTCTTATATAGCAACTACCACGGCGAAACTACTCGAACGGTAGGTCTTTTTGTCTATCACCCCGACGAACAAGGCGATTACTCGCCTTCCAATCGATTGGTGCTTCCCGCATATTCAAGCTCAGCCAACTTTGTTGCCGACTTCGATGCGGATGGCTTTCCCGATATTGCAGTAGTAAACCACACCGGACCCAATATAAGCCTCGGTCTGGGTCAGAAGACCGGCAATCATGGTGTGGGATCATTCGTTTACTGGGGAGGAGCAGATGGCTTCACTACGGACCGCCGCACTACCGTCGCTTCACACGGACCGCACAAAATCCTCAACGCGGAACCGGGCGACATCCTACGCCGTCGGCCATTCGAAACCTATACCTCGCCTGGGATCGAGTCGTCCTTTGCCAAAGGTAACTATGAGTTGGTAGTCACAGGCTCATTTCCTGCACGTTCAGGAGTCGGCGCCAGTCTGCAGGTGAACGGCGAGACCGAGTGGACGGAACTCCAAGCGATCACAGCGATAGACTCAAGTATCCGATTTGCTGTTACGAGCAATAAGCCATTCCACAAGATTCGTTACCGGCTCGAATTACTTACCGGCGGTGCAGGCACAGGTCCGACCGTCACTGCCATTGAACTTAAAAGAAAATAACCATTTCCTGCTCGCCCAACTTTTTCGCGCCCAACCCCTTCAAATCAAAACAGATCATAAGATGACAACCCGCCCCACGTATTTAAAATTACCCTCCCTCTTGTTTGGGTTACTGATCGCTTCAGCAGCGCACACCACCTTTGCCAAACATCACGAATCAGCAAGCGACACGTCTCAGGTCGAACAGCTCGTACCCTTCTACAAGTATACTCAAACCATCACCGCTGCGTCCGATCTCGACGATAAGAATTACGTGATGGCCCCCGTCATCATGTCAGTGGGTCCAACCGAAATGCTGATTGCTTATAAACGTGGCTATGCACACCTGACCGATCGGGAGGCGGGTACGGAAGTGCTCAGATTCAATCCTGAGACCGAACGAATTTTGAGTCGGACTACGCTTCGCCGTCCGGGGAATATTTTCCAGAATGCCGAATTTGCCAAGTTCTCCAATGGAGAAATTGCCTGCTTTATTGACATGCAGATTTCGGGACCAGAGGACGGAAGTTCTCGACCCGAGCATTCAGCAGCGACTGTGGAAGGAGGTGCCCTGGATCCTAAAGTGTTGCGCGCACGTGCGGCCCGGCTTGGGGTAATCGAATTCAGATCGAGTGACGGCGGACTTACCTGGCAAGATCGCGGGAAGCTCGGTCTCGTAGATGGCGTTGAATATGGCTATGTGTTTGAAGCCATAACCGAAGGAAGCACGACCTGGATGCTTGTGATGACGTTTACCGTCCTGCCCGGCGCAAAAGAAGTCGATCCGCTGAGACCACATGCCGGGTCTGTGGACGTCATACGCACAGACGATAACGGCCACTCGTGGCGGCGGGTGCGCAACTTGACCAAAGAGTTCGGCGGCGTATCGGAAGGCATCTCTATCAATGAGAGTTCGTTCATCAGACACGGCGACGGTTTCATAATCTCCGCACGCGGCTATGACAACCGACAGTGGCTAATCAAGACCGATGGTGATTTCAAGTTACGTAAAAAAGTAGACCTCAATGCGGCAAATCCGTTCATCCGGTCCTATGTTGGTCGACCCCGTCTTTTCGAGCGGGATGGTGGTTTCTACCTGATCGGACGTAATTGGGACAAGCCTCCTACAGATCGCGGAACAGTGCTTGGGTATGACCAGCTAAAAACCCGTCAACCTGGAACCACCCTGATGAAATTAAGTCTCTTCCGCTTCGACCCCGTCACCCTCGCGATTTCAAAACATGTCATTCTCGACAACGCCGAGGAGGAAAACGTCATCGACGGCTACTATGCGGTGCCCTACTGGCAGGAACGACGCGGTAGCACTTATTTGAATACCATCATCTACAAGCGCCCGATCAGTCGTAACCCCGACATCCTTCGGCTTGAGTTCGATTGGGAGGAAGTGCGGTGATGGCTGAGGACCAACTCTCCACAATCCTGAAGAAAGGCTTTCGACTTGCGGCAGTATTAATTGCCTTCGTCAGACCTCCAACCGTTTTGGCCGATGAACACCGCATTGTGGATCTGGAATTCCACAGCGAGGTGCTTGGCAAGGATATGCCTTTCACTCTGGTCCGACCGGCAGATGAAGCAGCAGCCAACGGCGCGGTGCTCTTTCTGCTGCATGGCAGGGGACGACACAACCACTCGCTGATCGAATCGGATGAAGCCCGGGCGGCATTACTGGCAGCGCCGTTTTACATTGTCCTGCCCAATGGAGAAGATGGCTGGTATATAAATTCTCCAGAGATTCCGACGGATCGATACAGTGATTACCTTGATGAAGTGATCACGTTTGCGACAGATGAGCTTGGCTTAACGAAGGACCCCGCACGTTGTGCCATCGGCGGCTGGTCGATGGGGGGATTTGGAGCGGTGCGCTACGCAGAGGATCATCCTGGCAGATTTGGCACTGTGGTAGGATTAATCGGAGTACTTGATTTTCCACGAATGGAAACATTGCCCGAGGGACAAAATTACTCCGTGCCCGCTACACGATTCGGTTCGGATCCGGCTGTTTGGACCCAACTCAATCCCATAAACGCAGTCGAGAAACTGGCCAACTCCCGACTGATGTTGATCACCGGCTCCACGGCGTTCGATCGAACGATGAACTACAACTTCGCCGCACGGGCCCGCCAGGCAGGTGTGAATACACGAGTAGTTGAACTGACGGGTGGACATACGATCGAGGTCGTCACATCTGCCCTCCCAATAGCCCTGCAATTCATAGACGAATCCTTTGGCAATGCGAACCAGCCATCAAAGAATTCACTCAGGCGCGAGACACAGCTAAAAGACCGCCGACTCATATTCAACAACGACAGTGGCGGTGATGCGCGGGTACCACCCGCGCCTATCTTAACACCAGAGGCATTTCTGGCACCCCGTATTGCGCCCCTCGCCGGCTCACAGGTCGATGGCATCGCCTTGGATACTACTGCGGGCACGTTTGGTACCTTCGGGCATCGGACTCAAGTTGCGGAGATGTTTACCACACGCGAAGGGCGTTACCGCTACAATCTCTTACCAGATTTTTTAAAACTGGATACAGACCCGCTAAGCGAAACCATTAAATTCGCCCGCAAGCACAAGCTCGAAGTCTTATGGGTCCAACGCATGGATGACACACACGACGCGTCCAATCCAATACTCTTTCCCGCCTTCAAGCGTGAGCATCCGGAGGCCCTCTTCGGCACGCCCGACAACTCACCTAAATACGGAAAATGGTCAGGGGTTGACTACGCAGAACCAGCCGTCCGTGACTTGGCCTACGCCATTGTCGCGGAAGTTGCGGAGAATTACGACGTTGATGGAGTTGAACTCGATTTCTGGCGCCATCCGGTGTTTTTCAAACGCTCCGCCCAAGGGAAAGCCCTGAGACCGGAGGACCGCGCCCTGATGACGGATATTATTCGGCGCATGCGCTTCAAATTGGACGAAATTGGCCGGACACGCGGGAAACACCTGCTCCTCAACATCAAATATCCCGACTCGGTCGGTTATTGCTACAAAATCGGCCTGGATCTTGAACAATGGCTCAAAGAGGACCTCGTGGATGTGCTCGTGCCGGGTGGATACTTTCAACTCAATCCATGGCAGACCAGTGTCGCACTGGGCGAAAAATACAACGTGCCGGTCTGGGCCTGTCTGGCAGAGAACCGAGTGCGCGATCCGCGTGGGAACACAGCGCGGAAAAGCGCGGCAGCGTTGCGGGCACGGGCAGCAGCAGCGTGGACAGCAGGCGTGGATGCAATCGAGATGTTCAATCACTTCGATCCTCATCAGTCCTACTGGCACGAGCTAGGTTCGATGGATTCGCTACGCGACCTTCCCAAGACATACTTTGTCAGTGTGCAGGGTGAAGGTAGCGCAACGAGTTGGGTACCGACTGATGACTACATCACGCTTTCAGGTCTTACACCCGATGCGCCGGAACTCATTCCAGGTGGCTCCTCACTTTCCTATGATATCTATCTGGGTGATGACCTGCGCAGATCGTCTCCTCTGACACCTCGACTACGCATTCAATTATCGGATACAGATGGATCAACTGCTTTAAAAGTACGCTGGCATGGAACAACATTACAGCTTAAGCACGACGGACCCGGAGATTATACAGCAAGCCTGGATCCGTCGACCATCGTGCCGGGCCGTCATCGCATCGAGGTACTCAATCCCGGAGATACTGACGTCGAGATCGGCGACCTCATGGTAGAACTCATTCTCACTCCTGACCATCAATCGAACTGATGCCATACTGTGAAAAAAGGTCCTATGCGTATAGGCCCTCTGTGAAATGGAGCCACCCTTACGGCCAACACGAGCTCGTTTCAGGAACTGACAGGCAGGGTCGTAACGCACACTATCAATGAACACCGTCAAACCTACCCCCATGATCTTCAAGTCTCCTAATTCAATTACCTTAATACCGTTACTCATAAAAAACGCAGGGACTGCGGAACGAGGACACATTCAACTCCATACCATCATGAAACGATTAATGTTTGCTTTGTATTTCAGTGTAACCCTGGTTTTCTTCGGCTTTGCCGGCTCTATGCTGCAGGCCGAAACGGTAAAGATCCTAGTTTCGGCAACGTTTGCCGAGGGCATGCAACCGTTGGTCAAACAATACCCCGATCTCCAACTGGTAAGCTTTAGCTCCAGTGAAGAGGCTTTGCGTGAGATAGGCGACGCGGATGCCTTGGTCGGTTTGTCAGCCGCAGATCCGGCTGGCGAATTTCTCAAAGCCGGGAAATACATAAAATGGCTGGCTCACGGGAGCGCAGGCGTTGAGGAAACCTTGTCTGATCCTACGGTGAGAAATGCCGATTTTATTCTAACCAACATGAAGATCATTCAAGGTCCCCAAATCGCTGACCATGCCATGGCGCTACTCTTAAATTTAACCCGGGATTTGAAGCATTTCAACAAGGAGATGGAAACCGGTTGGCATCGGCAAGCGGATCTCCCCATGATTCAATTGCGGGGCAAGACCATGTTAGTTGTGGGTCTCGGCGGTATTGGGACGCAAGTGGCCGAGCGTGCTTTTGCCTTCGGGATGCGAATCTTGGCAGTCGACCCGAAGGACATTCCCTACATGCGAGCCGTGGAATATGTCGGAAAGCCTGACGAGCTGAACGAATTGCTTGGGCAGGCTGATGTAGTGGTTAATTGCACACCCCATACACCGGAGACAGAAAAGATGTACGGCCCTCTTCAGTTTTCTCTCATGAAAGATGACGTCTATTTTATAAACGTTTCACGTGGGGCTATTGTGGATACGGACGCACTGACTGCTGCCTTACAGTCAGGCAAGGTACGCGCAGCCGGTCTGGATGTTGTCGATCCGGAACCACTGCCAAATGACCACCCACTATGGTCCATGTCCAACGTTACCATAACCCCTCACCTCGCGACGTTGTCCGATGGTCGGATTGAACAATATCAAAAGGCGTTCAACGACAACGTCGCGCGTTTTATGTCCGGTCGTCCGTTGCGCAACATTGTCGATAAACAAAAACGGTATTGATCAACTTCATAGTCTGGATGTTTCAAGATTGATTACCGACCACCACTTTTGCAGCTGCGCCGCCATACCAAGTCGAAGACGCCATCACCCGAAGCAAATCCCGATCAATAGCAGCGAACCCAGTAAGTTGAAAGCATCGGTTAAACGCGTTCCATGAGTGGCCCTACGGAATTCTCAATGTATTTATCGCTTAGCGAATTGAGCTTGCTGTGTAGGCAATCGCGTAAGAACAATGAAGGAGTGGGACACAACGGAAATCTTTGGCATTACTCTTCCTGCAATTCACTCAGAATTGCCGCGATGTTCTTACTTCTGATGGCATCACTCTCGTTCGCCCATGAACACGTTCCGGTTACTCACCGTTTTACGACTGGGAAGGAACCAGACGGGCTAAAACTGATCCTCGATATTCGGGAACACTCCACTGGGCGATCATCAGCAGCACGATTCAGCCTTGAGGTCGATGGACTAACCCACACTCCGGATTGGGTAGGTGAGAATGGAATCTTGTTTACCTCCATACACCTGAGGAGCAACAACCGGTCCACGGTTCAATTTTCGAAAGGGATCGGTCCAGTCCGGTTAAGTTTGCCCAAAGGAGCCAAGACTGTAACCGTTTCGGTAGCCAAGGGTTTCGAATACCTACCGACTAAAACAACGGTTCAGGTCCAAGGAGAAGAAACGAAGGTCTCAATCGGACTTAAGCGTTGGGTGAACTTAACAGACGATGGGTGGATCGCGATTGATGAGCATCTTCACTTTGATCGCCTCGATCCAGAGGACGACAAACTTTGGTTTTCCATGTTTGAAGCAGACGGACTTGCAGCCGGTCATTTCATGGTCCTGAAGGGTGGAATGACACCCGGGATTTGGTCCCGCCAATTTAAGTATGGCAAAGAAGGACGGGGAAGCGACGGCAATCGAATTTTGATTCCGGGCCAGGAGTACCGCGACACTCAGCAGGGACATATTAATTTGTTGGGATTAGATGAGGTCATCCTTCCCTACTCTACGGGCGGCATGGGAACTCCGACAGTAGTTGAGAATTACCCGCCTTTGAGTGAAGTATTAAAGCTGGCCCAGGACAGAAACGGATTAGCCGGGGTGGCCCATGGAGGAACGTTGGGCCAATACTCAACGTCACTGGCAGATGCGGTGTTGGGCACCGTTGATTTTTGGGAAATTAGCAACGGGTTTATTTATAACACGGAAAACTGGTATCGGTTGATGAACTGCGGTATCTTTTTGCCGATAGTTGCTGGAACCGATCTTCCCAATTCTCCCTTTCGTGATTCGTGGCAGCCGATGTTCGGGGCTGTGAGAACCTATGTGAATTCAGGCGGAGAAATTGATTTTGAAAACTTCAGAACGGCATTAAAGGCCGGTCGATCCTTTATATCCGGCGGTCCCTTGATCGATTTTGAGATTAACGGAACAACCATGGGAGAGACACTGCGGTTACCCAATGGAGGTGGGGTGGTTAGAGTTAGGGCGACTCTGCAGTCGCCCCTCCCGCTGCGCGACCTGGTTGTCGTTCAAGGCGGAAAATATCTAGATCTTGAGGCTAGTAAAAGCACTGTTGATGGCATTTATCGCTGGTCAATCGAGTCAGACCTGAACATCACCCAAAGTAGTTGGGTGTCGGTCTGGGGAAAAGGAACAAAGATCGAGGCGCAACATATCGACGCGATGGCCCATGCCGGAGTAATTAAGATAACCGTTGGCG
>CALGUT010000507.1 GCA_937920335.1 uncultured Opitutales bacterium | reverse complement strand
CGAGGATTTTAATGGATTCTCTACAAGTTGAATCATGTGTCGGCCTGCTAGTCGCAGGGAAGGACTTTCGATAAAATGGGTTTGGGGGCTCAATTTAATCCTCATACAGACATGAAAAAATTATCGTTTCTTCCGATTGTCCTGACCCTGACCTTTTTTGGAACGGTGACTCAAGCTCAGTTACTAAGTCCACTTCATCCAGATACCGCGGGCTTCGTGGAGCTGGGTTTTCAAGGGGATGGTGAATTTTTTGACGGAGTACTCGATGCCGGTGCGCTCTTGGGGATTCTGGATGTAGATCTCGAGAATGTAGATCCGAACGGACTTTACAACTGGGGCTTCGAGATCGGTTTGGAATATATTTACGGTGTTAATGAAAGTGTAGATGAGGGGATTTACGGGAACTCCTGGGAATTGGGACAAGCGACACCAGCGGGTGTTGTCGAGGGACTATTTTCCTATCTTGAGTCGGCTGAAGATTCAACCTTAGCAGAATTGCTTGGGCTTTATAACAGTATCCCCGGCTTGGCAGCTGCAACGTGGCCAGCGCCTCTTGGTTTGGCTCCTCAAGATGTGGAACTCGAAATTTACGCTGATGACGAATTCTTCGAGTTATATGCCTACTCTGAAGATGTGAATCCAGAGCTTTATGGGGGCTTTGCGTTTTTTGGTGAAGCCCGCTTGTCTTTGAACCCCGCTGGAGCGGCGGTTCCTGAGCCATCTACTTACGGATTGATTGGAGCAGGTTTTCTGGCTGCGCTCGTGTTTATACGTAGACGGGCTATGCGCAACCGCGGATGATGATTTGGCTTATCCTTTAGTTTTTTTTTATGGTAAGGGAACCAAAGGTAGAGGCGGTGTTGTATTACGGCCATCAGTTTCAAGGAATGCATGGTCTTACCGGAGGAAACGATTTCGTGACTTGATTCAGTCTACAAAATTCCAGGTGATGAAATTCTTTCAGAAACAAGCGAAAGGCTTTCGGGTTTACTAGAACAGGGAGCAGATAGCGAAGAGTAAGTGCTGCACGGATACGTAGGGTTTGAAATCTGTGTTCATCAGTAGCTGTATAATTGAACGATAGAGATCACAACAATGACTACGATCGGGATCTAGGGAGAGGGGTGGTTGGTAAAGGACGGGTACAGACGCCAATGGAAAGAGCCCTGAATAAAAGCTGGAACTATACCTTAAGAAAAATGCCGGTCGACCAGGGCATTGCCTTCCTCTAGGGAGAGGTTCGTGGGTAAATTGAAGTAGAGGGAAACAAATGCGCCGGTGCGTGTTTTGTAGGCGGTCATTCCGAATATATCAGCCTTTAGATGATAAAAGAGTTTGAAGGTCAGGGCGTAGATCAAGCCTTCGGCATCCTGATCGCCCTCGTATCTCAAGCAATATTGCGTGGGGCGCCATTCGGTCAGGGTAACCTTGCCATCGATGGGGGGTGGCGTCGCTCCCACGGTTCGTTCGACGTCGAAGCCCTCCTGGATCCTTTCCTCGATCCACTTGGCAAGGTTCTGGGGAAAGGTGTCGCCGATGCGTTCCAGGTGAAAAAAATCCATGGCAAGCTTGTGCTTCATCGATGAGAACAGATGGGCCTGCCGGAGACTGACTCCCTGTTGCCATAAAAGCCCTGTGATTGTCGCTGCCAATCCCTGCACGTCTCGTGCGGCCACCCCGAGGACCGTCGAGGCACCGTCTCTGGAAACGGCGCACTTGCATACGTCGTAGGTTGGGTCGTCTGCAAGGCGCAACAAATGTGGGCCAAAGCGGTTCGCATAGTGGCGGTACATGCCGTCGTAGAAATCGTGACCGAAGTCTCTAAGCACTTCCTGTTCCTCGGCCGAATAGCCGGATGCGGCAAGGTATCGGGAGGAATCGGATGTCGGTCGAAAGTGCACCAGTGTCTTCGTATACAGTTCACGGATACTGAACCAGCGCGCGGGTGCTTTTTCCTCGGAGTCCCACTCGACATGGTCTGCGGAGTAGAAGACAAACAGCGCTCGGAGTCGATCTTCCGAACCGCACAACATTGCGAATTCCTGAACCTGCTGTGTGTCATTCGGTCCGGCCAAGGTGGTGCGGACAAACACACTACGCTGTTCAATCAAGAATTCAACGAGTTCGATTACCGTTTTTGGGAAGCCGCCCTGTTCTAGGAACGGAGTGCAGTAATCCCTGAGTGGGATCTCGGAGAAACCCGAGTGGAATCGTTCGTGCAAGGGGTACGAATCATCGGCCCTTCGCGTTTGGTCCCAATTGGTAAGCGGCAACCTTTTGGTTTTCAGAGCAAGCTTTATAGCGGCAATGTGATCTGGATCGAGCAAGGCTGATTCAACCGCGATATTGATCTCGGATTTTGGATCGCGATAACGGCTCAGGGTATTGCCATCTTCCAAGAGTGTGCGTCCACTTTTGAGAAAGTCTTCCAGGGCTCGGAATTTTTCCCGCTGCAATTTTCCACGCAGACTCTGTCGCTCGATCATGATGCGTCCATCTAAGGATGATTCGAACTTACCGTAGCCCGGGAACAAACGTTCTTCTGCCCCAACCACCTGAGACAAGAATTTGAAGGTATCGGCCAGGCTTCCTTTTTCTTCGTAGAATAAGGCTGCTAGTTCGGGAACGATCTCCAACCAATCGCCGGCATCTCCAAACGCATCGTGCAGTTCCATGTGGTCAATGGGAGTTCCGAAACGCTGGGCAGCCAGCAGAAGCGACAATACGAGCCGACTCTTCTCGAATCGGTCGGTGCACTGTAAGTCCGCATCAAGAAACAAACCTCCCAAGCCATACACTATCGGACTGGTTCTACTGACTTTTCGGGTGCGTTTGAGTTCTTGTCGGATGACGCCGCGGGTAAAGATGGCGATCCTGCGGCGGGCAGCGAACATACGCGATCGAACTTCATTTCCGAACTCAAACCGTGCCTCCCGACTGGCTTCGGGGCCCAGCATTTTCCCGAACGACGTAAAGTCATCAAAAGTCATGATATCCTCCGGGTGGTTTCCGGCGTTTCCCGGTCGTCGAGCTCCCTCGTATTGAGAATGTACAAATGCGCGAATACGTAGCAGGAATTCGTAGGCCTCTAGATCCCGTTGGTCTTCAAGGGTTTCATAAATCTCATGACTGTGGCGAAACTCATTACCCCCGAGGGTCCAGACGCCTGCCAGGAAGACTCGTAGCCCGTCGTTCTTGATGTCGAATCGGTCGAAGTCTTCACTCTTCAGTGATGCTACCTCCCCTTGCTCCCTCCAGAATTCGCGGACGTGAAGAAAATGATCGAAGGGATTATAGGTGCTTCGAATGCGTTTGAGGAACACTTCGGTCAGGTTTTCGGGATCGTAGACCGCACGCATGTCGAGAAACGAGTTGAGTTGCTTCCCTTCCAAGTTTGGAACGTCGTCCAGAGAAAACGGTAGCGCCTCACATTGAAAACCAAACTGCTGTTCAAAAAAGTCGGTGTGGAGGATCTGTCTCTGAAGCTCTAGAAGAAATGCACTGCCCTCCAGTGCCTCATCAAATAGAAATGCAAAGTCGGTATCCGAATACGGAGTCATCTCGCCCCGACCGGTCCCTCCGAGTGCGACCACCGCAAACGGTTTGTCGAATCCAAACTGCGTTTGT
>CALGUT010000506.1 GCA_937920335.1 uncultured Opitutales bacterium | reverse complement strand
CTTCATTTGCTAAAGAGCGGAAATATACTGGTTAATAACGGATGGACGAAAGTGCAGGAAATTGACCTAGCTGGTAACACAGTATGGGAATATGATAGCAGCAAAACCGAGGGCTATAACGGGGAGAAAATTGAGATACATGCATTTCAGAGACTGCCGAACGGAAATACCATGATCGCTGAAAGTGGAATTAGTCGTATCGTGGAAGTCGATACGAATGGTAAGCTAATTTCACAAATTCCATTACAGGTCGCGGAGCCTCATCCGCACCGGGACACCCGCTTGGTTCGTAAGCTCTCAAATGGTGATTACCTGGTGAGCCATGAAGGAGAGGAACGGGTCGCGAGGTACAACTCAGCGGGCGAAGTTGTTTGGAACTTTGACGTTCCTTTATTCGGAAAAAAAACCGCCAAAGGTCATGGGCCTGAGAGTTACGGAGCCAAGACATTTTCTGCGATCGTTTTAAGCAATGGAAACTATCTGATTTCTACCGGTAACGGACACGGCGTATTGGAAGTCACTCCTGAGAAAGAGATTGTGTGGCGCCTTTCGCAAAACGAAATTGACGGCGTTACACTGGCTTGGGTGACCACATTACAAGAGCTCCCCAATGGAAATCTCGTTATCGGGAACTGTCACGCGGGCCCCGATAATCCCCAGATCATCGAAATCACGCGCGAGAAGGAACTCGTATGGAGTTGGTTCAATTGGACCGAGTTCGAAAATGCGCTTTCGAATAGCTTGGTGGTTGAGGGTGTTGAGGCCAACGCGCTTCGGGCTCGTTTAGAAGCGTTTTAATTAGGCAAAGTAGGGTTTTCATACCAAATTAACCCCAGTCCTGCTTGGCCTCCTTTGGCGTTGTTGTTTTCCTCGGTGTTGAGAATGTCCAGGTCACCGTCGGCGTCGAGGTCGAGTAAGAGATTGAGATCAAATTTGATGCCGTCGGGCCCGCTGATATCGTGGGCAGTCCAGTCTGGGTTGTCCCAGGATTCCGAATACTCGAGCCAGACGATTCCGCTTCGGTTTTGATCGGCTCCTTCGGTGCTGAGGACTAGGTCGACCTTGCCGTCGAGGTTGATGTCGCCGACTTGAATTGACTTAGGGTTTGAGATAGAAGCTGGATAACGAAGCTTTATTTCTTTCCAAGTAACTTGGTTCTTAGTTCGAAAGATACTGAGGAATCCGACATCGGGGAATTTGTGGGGAACGATTATTTCTTCGATGCCATCTCCGTCGAAATCCCAACAGTCGATAAACATCGTATCCTTGAGGTGGTCGGCGATCCACGTTTTTTGCCAAGGAGCTCTCAGTGCTGCGCTCGATTTTCCAGGATATTTTAACCAGTATATCCCGGATTTCTCAGCCTTTCTCTCGCTTATCAATAAATCTGGTTGGCCATCTGCGTCCATGTCTTTGGTTAGAATGGACATGATCCATGCGGCAGGTGTAAGCAGATGGAATTTCCATCCTGAAAGGTCTCGGGGATTTTCGGGGCTTTCAAGCCATCCTACCGATCCCTCAGGGTTCTTTCCCCCAATGACGAGATCGATGCCGTTGCGACCATCAATGTCCATGGCGACTGCGAACATCCAGCGTCCGCCATTTTCAAAAAGCGTTTCTGTTTTCCATAACTTGCTATCGGTATAGTCTTCGGAGGGGGGCGGTGCCCAATGAATGAGAACCTTTTTGTGACTTCCCTCTGTTGAGCTTACTACGTCAATCGCACCATCCTGATCGAGATCCACGAGGAGTGCATCTTCAACGCTGGGTGCGGGCCCTGCATCAATAGCTGTCCAAGTAGGCTTTTTCCCAACCTGGCGATTCATGAGGTAGCCCCTCGAAACCTTTCCCTGCTCCCACCCTACGACGAGATCAGGAAGACCGTCATGGTTGACATCCGCAGTACGGACGCCATCGGCGCCGAGGGAGGTGTTGTCTATCGTGTGAAGTTTCCATGGTTTTCCGATAAGGGGCTCGGAGCCTGTTGAGGCTAAACAGGCGAGCGAAAGGCTTGAACCTATGAGTAGGAATAACGGTATGTTTATTTTGCACATGGAGAAAGACGCCGGGAACTGGATTAACTTGGGTTAAAATCCGGGTTCGGGGTCGACGGTATTATGGCATCGGTTTCGGCCTGCCAGGCCTTCAACTCTTTCAGAAGACTGGCTGCGATCTCAGGGTATGCTTTTGCAAGGTTCTGCGTTTCACCGAGGTCCTCGGTGAGGTTAAAAAGCTGGATCGAATCATCTTCGAAGAATTGCATAAGCTTCCAATCTCCCTTGCGAATCACGCTGCATGGTGTGGCTCTCCAGTACGGTCTGTCGGTACTGTGCACAGGAACCACTTGGTTGTATTGTGCGCCAGCCAAGTAGAGTGGGTAATGCCAAAACATCGATCGGTTTTCTAGCGAAATTTCGCCCTTAATGAGAGGGACAATAGATTGACCGTCTACTGGTTGCTTCTTTGGGAGAGCTGCTCCAGAAAGTTTCGCGAATGTTGGTAGATAATCGACACCAGTGATCGGAGTATGACAGATGGAATTAGCTTCGATAATTCCAGGCCAGCTCATAGTAGTTGCTACGCGGATACCGCCCTCATAAAAGGATCCTTTTGCACCTTTCAGCGGTTCACACCAGGTAGCCCCTGAGTGGCCGCCGTTATCTGAGGTAAATACGATGAGCGTTTCATTGTCGATACCCGCGGTTTGGATGGTTTTTATAATTCTGCCGACACCTGTATCCACGGCTTCGATCATAGCCGCGTAAGTGGTATTCCAATGCCTGCTCCAATTTGCGGAGGCTAGCTTCTTGTCGTATTTGGCGACTGTCTCGGAGCGTGCGCGAATCGGAGTATGGACATCCCAAAAACATAGGTAGATGAAAAATGGATCTTCTTGATTTGTGTTGATAAAATCGATGGTGGCACCAGTGAGAGACTCGGAGACATTTACATCGCCGTAGTAATTCTTTACGGGACCCCCACGTCCATTAGGATCAGTTAGATCAAAGCCCTGAGTATCGTCGCCCAGATGCCATTTTCCAAAATGAGCCGTTTTGTAACCTGCGGAGTTAAGTACTTCGGCGACAGACGTAATCGACGGTTCTAGTGCCAGTTTTGAGGGGAATTCGTTACTCCCTTTGTTGTCTCCCTTTCTTGGGACCAGAAATTTCATATAGTTATTCTCCCCCTTGGCTTCGCCACCGGGAGTCCACATCTGTGTGCGTGGGGTATACATGCCGCTGACAATACATGATCTTGAGGGCATGCAATTGGAAGCGCCGGGGTAGGCTGACGTGAACTCCATGCCGGACGCACGTAGTGCGTCAATATGGGGGGTTTCGTAAAACGCCGCACCGTTGTAGCCGACATCAACCCAACCCAGATCGTCCGCCATAATAAAGACGATATTGGGCTTTTGAGGCAGTTCTTTTGATAGCCCAAATAGCGGGTTGGCGAATAAAATTAAACAAACGATGGACCTGTAGATTCTAGGCATAGGGGTAGGGTAGTCCCTTTTGGGAAAGCCGGTCAAGCGCTCTGGTTGTAGTAATGGATAAACGACCTGTGAGAGTTTCGAGGTTAAGGAACCGGGGTCCGAGTGCCTTTCTGTGCCCGCTACAATTTTAATATTGTGATCAAGAAAACGGGCTACTCTTCATTTGAGTATGGAAACCCGAATGTCCCTATAGCGTGCGCTGCGGGTAAACATGTGGCGAAGGCCTATCCGTCCTTCAGTTATTTCAGGTAGGTCTTTATTCTCGAAGTAACAGAGGTATTCTTTCTCTGGGTTTCTTATCTGCATGAAGATCTCGTTCTTGATTTTCACAACGGTTATATGATGGGGCACTCCAGGTTTAAATAAGCCCGTCCTTTCATAGCTATCAGGAGTCAGGGCAGTTCCATTGAGTCCTTTCTTCAAAGTTGGCATATAACGGCGGGCTCGTATGTAATCATAGTCGTCCGCTATCGGATCTCCACCATATGCCGCATAGCTGATATGGTAGGTGTTCATGTTATTAAAATAGGTGTTCATTGCGGGGACAGTGCGTTTATCAGCCCATTCGAGGATGTCTTTGGTGAAGTGGCCTTCATCGCTTCCGGTTGCCTGTATGTATAAAATGGTGACAAACTGGTTGGCGTTATCCGTTCGGGTATATTCATACTCAATCTTCAGATCTCCCTCGAAGCTTTTTGTTGTCCATAAAACAGCATGGCTGGCATTTTCTTTCGGAATGGGACCAGCCATAAAATTCATGCCCTTACTATTGTTGGTGACGGTCGCTTTTAATCCATCGAGCGTCCAGTTGCTTTTCCAGTCGTTTGTGCCGGGATCGACAAATACCTCATGCCAGTTCAAGTCGCTAAGTTCCCAAAATCGAGTGTGATGTTCCTGATCAGCCCCGTGGAACTCTTTCGCAGAGAAACCAGGTGCTGAGGCAAGTAAACAGGCGAAGCATAAAATCAGTCTCACTTAACGTCTTCTTACTGGGGTTTTTTGAAGATAACGATATGCTGTTGGGGGAGAACATCGAGGGTTTCGACATACTCAAGATTTTGTATCGTCATCTCTTTTTTAACCTGTGCTTCGGTCATTTTATGGAGACGTTTTATCCTGACAGACGGGTCCTCGGCTCGATATTCGACGAAGACAAGCAAGCCACCTGGTTTCAGTCCATCGACCATCTTGATTGTCATTTCGTAGGGATGACTCAGTTCGTGGTAAACGTCTACCATGATGGCGAGATCCACAGAGTTTCTCGGAAGGTTTGGATCAGTGATACTCCCCAGCACTCCTTCTACGCGATTTGCTACACCGCGTTTTTCCATTTGTTCCTCAAGTATCGCGAGCATCTCTGGTTGTATATCCACGGCGAGTACTTTCCCGGTGTCGCCAACCCGCTTGGCAAATTGCCACGCGAAGTATCCGCTACCAGCGCCTATGTCGGCGACAACATCACCTTCTCTCACAGGTAGTGACTCTATCAATAAATCGGTTCTCTCTTCCTGTTGCCGGGTAGGGCGTTCTAGCCAACTGGCGCCTTGGTGACCCATGACGTGGGAAATCTCTCGGCCCAGAAAGAACTTTCCTATTCCGTCGCGGTTGGACTCGACGCGTTGTTCGTAAAGAGGCTCTGGTGGTTGCTTTGGCTGAGCATGTGCCACTGGTGCTAGCGAAAGTAGAACTGGAATAATTGCTATGAGACAGCGCATGGGTTGAGCCAAATGATTTTATCTTAAAAAGCAAACAGCGAAAGTCCGAAGAGTGGTTTCTTTATCGGTTTCCTATGCGGTAAACGTACTCTTGTCTTGATTCAGGTTCGTGGTGGGCAACTCTTAGGTATATGCTCGAGCCACAGATGACGGGCGTTGCCCAGATCTCATTTCCCAATTGATTTTCTGCGATCAGCTCAAACTGCTTTGGAGATGCTTTGAAAACCAGTGCTTTACCCTGTTCACTCGCCACGTAGATATTGTCACCTACTAGAACCGGTGAAGCGCTGAAGTCTCCGCTGACCTTTTCTCGCCAGACGAGGTCACCCGATTCCGTATTCCAGCAATGAGCAAGGCCTTTGTCGGTCACGGTGTAAAGGTACTCTCCACTTACGATCATGGATGGTGCATAGGTTCTGATTGGATTTTTCCAAACCAGTTCGGGAGCTGAGTCTACCATTACGGCTGAGGTCTCGTTCTTGGGATAACCACCGCTCGCGAAAACGCGTTTTCCGTCTGTGACAGCGCTGCCAACGGTTTCCTGAGTTGTTACCGGGCTGGACCATAGAAGGCGGCCTGAACGAGGGTGATAGCTGGCGAGCATGTCGCAGCCTGGCATGATTAATTGGTCTTGGCCGTTGAGGTTATAGACAACGGGAGAGGCGTAATTGGGGATCGTAGGTCGCGATACATTCCATACTTGTTCGCTTGTCTTGCGATCGAATGCAGTGAGGTTACCACCTTCCTTGTGGTCGGATGCAACGATGATGAGGTTTTCATAAATGGTCGGCGACGAGGAGTACCCCCAATTGGAAGTGTAGTTGCTCGCTTTCTTCTGCCATAGGATTTTTCCGGAAAAATCGAGTGCGGTCAGCCAAATCTTCGCATCGTGCATGAAGGTCGCAAATAAGTTGCTTCCGTCGCTTGCGATTGAG
>CALGUT010000505.1 GCA_937920335.1 uncultured Opitutales bacterium | reverse complement strand
GAAGAACTCAGTGAGGAACGTCGGACCGGGTATGCCTACGAAAGCGATCTGTCGGGGAAACTGGAAAAGGCTCGGGCTCGGTTCCAGAGACTTTGGACTCAGGGGTGGGACTTTGATCAGTTACAGCCGGACAAAGCCAGTCGCCTGGCCGAACTGGAGCCGTTCGTTCAATCCATTATCGATGATCAGGATAACAAAGGGCGATGGATCACCCAAGACGATCGCTTTAAAAAGAAACTACCCGGAGAGCGTTGGAATGGAGAATGGGAAGTAAAAGATCGGATCAGCAGTCGTGTCTTTGTCGATAACATGAACGCACTCTGCGAATACCTGGAGTTGTTAAAGGAGTGAAGTTGTATTAGCCGCAGATGCGACGGGATGGAACATGGATACTTATGAAGCTGGAGCAAGAAGACGTAACTCGTGAGATTATCGGAAGTGCCTTTGAGGTCTACAATCGGTTGGGGTACGGATTTCTTGAAAAGGTGTATCAGAGAGCCATGCAAGTTGAGTTAAAGCTCAAGGGGAGTTAGGGCAGAATTGGAAAGGAGCATCAATGTTAACTACCGAGGACATATTGTGGGCGACTACTTCGCGGATCTATAGGTTGAGGATAGCGTCATCGTAGAGCTCAAAGTGGCCCCAGAGTATTCGAAAAAGGATGAACCCCAGTTGTTAAATGAGTTGTAAGCAACCGATTCTAGAATCGGGTTACTGATCAACTTTGGTAAAGAAAAAGTTGAGTTTAAACGTCTTATTTTCTGAAATGCGATTCGTGTTTATCTGTGAAAATCCGTGGTTAACTTTATGAGAACAGCGATAGTTTTTATCTTAGCCCTCTCGGCATCCATTGCTAGCGGGAGTGATCGGCCCAACATCGTTATTATCCTGGCAGACGATTTTGGCGTGGGTAATATCCAAGCGCACTACCCTGACAACAAGATAGCGACGCCTCATTTAGACAAGCTATCCACGGAGTCGATGCGTTTCACGGATGCTCACAGTGGATCGGCTGTATGTACGCCGACTCGTTATGGGTTGTTAACCGGGCGTTACGCCTGGCGAACCCGACTCCAGGAGTGGGTGTTGGCCTGTTATGAGCCACCGCTGATTGCCGAAGAGCGGTTAACACTTCCGGAAATGTTACAAGACCAAGGTTATTCAACGGCCTGTATCGGCAAGTGGCATTTGGGTTGGAATTGGGCGGGACCGCAACCCAGCACGATGGAGGAGGTTAGTAATATTCTGCGAACGAAGCAATGGGACTACACGAAACCGATGGCAGATGGCCCGACGACTCGCGGCTTCGATTATTACTTTGGAACTCATGTTCCTAACTTTCCCCCCTTCACCTTTATCAAAAATGATCGGCTTGTTGAGCAACCGACTGCCCGCTTCGAATACAACCGAGCTGACGGGACCTTTATGCCACAGCAGTTTGATGACAACCCTATGGCTCCGGGGTGGGAGTTCGATCAGATACTTCCGACGATAACCCGCAAGGCGGTCGAATACATTCATGAACAGGCAGATGAAGAACAGCCGTTCTTTTTGTATTTTCCCATGACTTCGCCACATACGCCTCTTGTGCCATCGGACGAGTTTAAAGGAAAGAGCGGTATCGCTTTGGTCGCCGACTTTATAATGGAAACGGATTGGTCAGTTGGGCAGTTGTTGAAGGCCCTCGATGATACGGGTAATACTAACGATACGCTGGTCATTTTCACCTCTGATAATGGTCACCTTCCGCAGGAGTGGGATCTACTGACGGCTGCCGGTCATCGGCCGAGCGGCAATTATCGTGGGCGAAAAGCTGATATCTGGGAAGGGGGTCACCGGGTTCCGTTTATGGTTAGGTGGCCAGGAAAGGTGGAAGCAGGTAAGGAATCAGACGACTTGCTGAGCCTGAATGATGTATTCGCAACCTGTGCCGATTTATTGGGTACGGACCTTGAGAGTGATGTTGCTGAAGATAGTCTGAGTTTTCTATCTACACTCGTAGAAACAACGGATCGGTCACACCGAAAATCCATCGTGGCACATTCGGTGGGCGGCGAATTTGCTTATATCGAGGATGGTTGGAAGCTGGTCTACAGGAATCAGCACGCTAATAGAAATGAATGCCGTGGTGACCCGCGTATCGTGGAACTCTATCATCTTGCGAATGACCTGAGTGAATCCCGCAACCTAGTAGCTCAAGAGCCTGAGAAACTTGCGTATCTCGATGGGCGTTTGCGTGAAACGGTTTCACGAGGATCCAGCCGTCCGGGGGCCCAGAGCGCAAACGATACGAACGTAGTCATCGATGTGACCCAGTCACTGAGATGGGCACCTCCCCGGTAATGCACCATTCATCGTAATCTTGATCCTAATCCCGATCGATCTAGATGTTATTGCGAAGCTTCCCATCGACCTGTTTGCCGATTCTGACTACCAAATGCGGAAGCGCCTCGACATGCGTTAACCTTGTTCTGAAGTTAACGATGCACGCTCGTAGCGCATAGACTTCGTGTAAGACGGCATTGGATACAAACACTTTGCCTTCCTCTTGTAGTCGAGTTAACAGGTTTTCGTTCAGTTGATTCAAGTAGACCACTTGTTCGTCTTTTGAGTCAGATAGATCTTCTGGGACATACCTGAAGGTGGTGATACTGAGATGACAGGTGAGGGCTTCGAGTTCGGCATGATCGTTGATCGCAGCTTTCATCGCTTGCGCGAGAAGTATGTCCTGCCGAATCATTTCAATAAAAGCCTGGGCACCGACCTGTTTAAACGCCAACCAGACTTTCAACGCTCGAAATCCGCGTGAATTCTGGAGTCCAAGTTCGTAAAAGTTCGTCGGTGGTTGATCTCCCTCTAAATCAAATTGGTAATAATCCGGGTGGAAGGAAAATGTGTCAGGGAGGTCTTGTGGATTGCGGACCAGCGTGCAGCCCGCTTCGAGTGGAGCGTAGAGCCATTTGTGTGGATCCAGAGCGACCGAGTCCGCTCGACCTATTGCTTTCAAGTCTTCATGGGCCTCTGGTAAGGCGGCAGCCATGGCGCCATAGGCTCCATCTACGTGTAGCCAGAGGTCATGTTTCTCACATAGATCGGCAATGCGTTCGATCGGGTCAACCGCACCGGTGGCTACTGTGCCTGCGGATGCTGCTACGAGCAGCGGCGTAAATCCAAGCTCAAGGTCCGCTCTGATCTGTAGTTCGAGTTTCTCGACATCCATGTGTTGATTGAAATCGCTCGGTATCCATCGGATGGCGTCGGTGCCGAGGCCGAAGAGATCGGCTGCTTTGTGTACCCAGGTATGGGTGGCATCGGAGCAGTAAACGCGTAGAGAGGTATCTGCATTCTGTAGGCCTTCCTTTCGGATGTCCCAGGGACTTCTGGACTTCCTGCCTGCGAGAAACCCAACAAAATTGGCCATGTTTCCACCGCTGACCATGAGGCCGCCGCAGTCCTTGGGATAGCCAATAAATTCCGCGATCCAACTAATAGTTTGTAGCTCGATTTCGGTCGCTACGGGTGACAACTGCCAGGCTCCTACGTTTTGATTCATGGCGGATGCGAGAAAGTCTCCAAGAATTCCGATGGGTGCTGCCGACGAAGTTACATAGCCCCAGAAACTGGGATGTCCGTTAAAGAGTGAGTGATCTGCCAGAAGCTTTGTGGTTTCCTTTAGTAATCCCGTCGCATCAGTTCCGGCTTGAGGAAGCGGGGCATCGCCTACTAGTGATTTGATCTCTGTGACCGATTGGGTCTCCACTACTTTCCGGTCAGGCAGGGTTTCAAGGAATGTGGCGATTTCGTCGACAAGTTGATACCCGACCTTGCGGAATTCGGTGCCTGACATTTCCAGGGGAGCATTCCGATTTGTAAGTCCTTTTCTTGAGTCTTCGTTATCCATGGTCAATCAGGGGCTTTCAGGATTAGTGGGAAGTCTGTGTGTGGCTTTTAAGCGCCCAATGTTCATTAAAAAATCCAGCGTTAGTTACGCCTGCTGGATGGCGTTGGTGACGCGGGGTAGCGAGGTCAATTACCGCCCAGTCAGGCAACTTGGGAATCTGAAGTGAATTGGTGCCGCCAGAAAACTCGCTGAAGGTAAAACTCGAATTGAGAACGATATATTTCTCCGGGTTGAGAGGATTGGGGTAAATAAGTACCGGAACGCTGGTGTGGGTGTCGTAGTCTGTGTCGTCCAATGAAAAAGAGTCCTTGTTCCAACTTAGAGGTAGTGAATTCTGAATACGTTTTAGAATCAAGTTGCTGGATGGATCGCCCCAAAGAATCAGGTGGGCGGTTTCTATATCCTCTGGTGTGATGTTTTTGTCGTACTTCACGTGAGGTTTTCCACGAAATTGTCGCCACCATTGAAGTTGTGCATCGGCCGATTCGCTATCCACCCAAGCGGATAATTCCGGTGACGCATCTTCCTCCGATGGCAGGACGTATATGAACTTACTCATAAAGGCATCGTCGATGGGTCCCTGAAGGTTGTGGGACTTGGAAAGGGTTGCTTCGTTGTTCGATTTTGTCTGCGACCAGCTGCCGCTCTTTAATACGATTGAGTAACTTGCTGGAGTCCTTTTTTGAGATACTGAAAGTGTGAGGCCCCACCCGTCAATAGTGAGTGTGATCGGTTTTTCAGAATCGATTACGTTTTGTTGGTTTGAGAATGACAGGGTGAGTGCTGTGACGTTTTGGGTCTGTAGGCTGATGGAGTTCCTGTTTTGAATGACCGCTTTAACGCGGGCTTCTTTCCAGTGTTCCTGAAGCCCATCGACCGTGAGCCAGTGCATGGTGTTGTATTTGAGCGTGTGGGTGACGAATTCGATTCGTTTTGGAAAGTGATTCTTGGGCTTCGCTGACCACTCGTCCACCGTCAGATTGATCTGTGTGAGGGATCGTTCGTCGTATTTATGCCCCATCCCTTCGCCAATGATGTGCAGGAGATCGATTCCCTCGGGTTTCAAATATTCTGTCATGATGTCGGCCGCCTGTTTTTGTTTATCTTCGGAACCGCTGTAGGCCACGGTGGGGCACTGGTGGAGGTTGGCGGCGTATTTTGTGGCATCATAGAGGCTGTGGAGCTTGAGCTCATACCAGGTCGGCTTGGGGTTCTTGGCCATGACGTTTGCGTAGATTGCACTTTCAGCGAAACCGGCTCCGGGAGCGGCGGCTGACCAGAGGCCTGCGTGGTGTGTGGCCATATGCCAAGTAGCAGCACCCCCCATTGAAAAGCCGCGAACGTTTATGCGATCGGGATCGATGCGGTAGTGCTTTTTAACCTGAGCCAACGCTTCAAACGTGTCCGTTTCACCGGCAAATTTATTGGCATTGCAATAACGGCCGTAGGGATGGAGGACGAGGGCCTTTTTGGTGACCAGTTTCCCGACGTCGGTTTCCCGCTGATCAATGAACTTTAACTCGGTCAGTGTATCCCCTCGTCCGTGGTACCAGATATCGAGTCGTTGGGCTTCGCTCGAATCAAAGTCGTAGCCTTCGGGTATGACCAGACCATAGGGCTGAATTGAGCCGTCAATATCGGAGCGGTATCCTCGAACGACTAAGCCTTGCTTTCGGGTCCAGGGGGCATTCCCAAGCCTAAGTGCGGCAGCGCGCTTTCGTCCGGTCGCTAGATGGCGGAATGCAATTTCAAATTCGTCCTTCTTTTTATCTGAGTAGAACTGATTCAGTTCCAAAGCGTAGTGGACGGCGTTGTAATAAATGACCACATCGTTGATGAGGTCGGTTATGCGTGGATCATTCTCGTTCGCCGTTTTGAGTTGGATAATTTCCTGAAGCAGTTGGTCTGCTTCGTTGGTCAGCGCCGTTCGGATTTCTGTTGGCACGGGTATCCCCGGAGGAGGATTGAGTTTTGTTTGCGAAATAAGGGGGTTAGTAGCGAGCGCGATCAGAGCCGTAATAATGACTTTTGCGTAATAGGGGTATGTCATAGGATCCACACAAGCGACTTGTCGGATTTAGGGCAAGCGCTTCGCTTGTTATTCGCTAGCCAAGTCCGGATGCGTAGCTAGGGTGATATACGTGTCAGCGTTTCTCCCATCCGATTCTCTTTTCTATGTATTTCTGGTCGTTTTAGTGGTCGGTTTCGGTCTGTTCTATTGGATACAGCGTATTGGCCGATTGAGCGACACACAGGCAAAAGCGTATCTGGTTGAGGGGGCTCTGGTGGTCGACGTGAGGCCGCCAGCTCGATATGCAGAAAAGCATTTGGAGGGTGTGGTAAACTTGCCTGCTTTAACGATTGTTGAAGCAGTCCAACCCATGGTTAATGATAAATCTCAGGTAATTCTCTGTCATTGCGAAACTGGAGGTTTGTCTGGGGTCGCAGTCAGACAACTCAGGAAGGCGGGTTACACGAATGCTTTTAATCTTGGTTCTTACAAACGTGCTGCTTCATTGTTATAGGTAGTCGATGATACCGAAATACAGTAAATCCGTGGCGCTCGCCTGGCTGTTGACCTTAGCCATGGCCAGCGCTGGTAATGGGGCAAATCGGGTTACAGTTGAGCGGTTTGAGACGAACCCGCTTATCGCTGCAGCTTCATCACCAACGTTGGGCAACAAGATCAATGGGCCGTCGGTGATACAGGTTCCTGATTGGGTGAAAGAACCGTTAGGAAAGTATTACCTCTACTTCGCTCATCACAAAGGGAAATTTATCCGCCTTGCCTATGGGGATTCTATCGAAGGCCCCTGGCGTATTTACGAACCCGGTACGATCCGACTCAAAGAAGCGACCCCATTGGAAGATCACATCGCATCGCCGGACGTGCATGTGGATGAAGAGCATCAAGTGATTCGTATGTATTTCCACGGCTCCCATCCTGGCACCAACCAACGGACGGTGTCGGCGGTTTCTGACGATGGTATTTCCTTTGAGGTGTTTGAAACGGTTCATGGGTTTAGTTATTTTCGTGTTTTTCAGTATGAAGGAGTTTACTATGCGGTCGATTCATCCGGACTCTTGAATCGATCCGAATACCCGGACCACGGGTGGGGACGACGTGAAGAGCTGTTGATCGGACCCGTTTCGACCAGCGACGTATTTGGGGAGCGGGACGATGTGCGAATGCGCCATCCAGCAGTGTATGTGCGGGGCGATACGCTGTATCTATTTTACTCGCGCAAAAGTGATGCTCCTGAACGTATCCTGATGGCGACGGTTGCTCTGCAAGGGGGCTGGGACGCATGGAAAGCGTCACCGCCGATAGAAATCTTAAGACCTGAAATGGATTATGAAGGTGTGGATTATCCTAATGAGCCCTCTGGTAAGGGTGGGGCAGTCGGAGTTCAGGAACTAAGAGACCCGTACGTCTTCGAAGAGGATGGTCAGCTTTATTTATTCTACTCCGTCGCGGGTGAAGAAGGGATCGCTGGAGCGAGGTTGAAGATCGATTAGCAGTAGGAGTAACGTTTTGTGCTTTCGGGATTTGATGAATCTGGATGTTAAGCGTAGTCAAATATAGGTTCCGTCCTTTGAAATCGGGACGTAACATTCGTCCTACATTACTTCCGGCAACAACTTCGAGATAAACTGATTCGTATCGTCAAAGTAGCGTATGGCTGCCTCTTGTATCATCTCAGCGGTCAGGGCATCTGTTCGGGCGTCGCGCTGATTAACGGCGTCAAAATCGATTCCGTTTCGAGAGTAGGTCCCGAGGGCACTCATCCAAAAACCGTTTTCTCTGGCACTGGTCTCGTTCCGCCGCAGGTGCATTTCTTTAACCGAGGCGAGGTCCTGTGGATCGGGTCCCTCGTTCTTAAGCGTTTCGATAACGTCGAAACTTATCTGGATGAGTTCATCCACATTTTCCGGATTACAGCCGAACCGGATGCTGGTTGAAAACTCACCGATCGGATATCGATTGATACCACCTGATACACCCACGCCATAGACGCCTCCTTTATCTTCGCGAAGCGCTTCCCGCATAGGGATTTTTAACACATCGATCATGGCACCCATCAGGTACTGGTTGTGGTAACTCCATTCAGTTTCGCCATAGAAGCGTATATTGACTGAAGCTTTGGGTTCAACGCCCTTGCGGACAATCACCTCGTTTTGTCCTGCGATCTTGCGGTCATTGATATCCTTCCAGGTTTCAATGCGACCCTTACTCGGTAGGCTTGCCAGGTAAGTCTCCACGAAGGGACGTAGTTTGTTGGGCGTAAAGGCTCCTACAAAAATGAATGTGAAGTCACCGGCATCGGCAAAGCGATCTTGGTAAATTTCGAATGACTTCTGGAGATCCATGGACTGTAGAAAATTTTCGTCGATCGGTTGGCGGCGAGGGTGATTGTTGTAAAGCGTGCGCTCGACCTCGTCGTTGTAGACTTCATTCGGGTCATTAAGCCGATTGTTAATATAGTTTTCAAACTGAACGAGCATTGCAGCGAATGCATCTTCGTCAGTTCTTGGCTCTGTGAAACGCATGTGTATCAATTGAAAAAACGTTTCGAGGTCTTCCGGGGCCGATGAACCTGAGACGTTTTCGTAAAGATCGCCAATCGATGGGCGGACTTGTGCTTGTATGCCCGCCAGTTTCTTCCTTAGGTTTTGTGCATCCAGGTTACCGATACCACTTCCGGAGATCGCTTGCGCTGCATAAGAAGCGGGAACAAAGTCGGCGTCCTGCACGAGACTATGACCGCCAGGGCTGTAGGCAGACATCAGTATCTGGTCTTTTTTGAAATCGGTGGGTTTGAGAATGACGCGTATTCCGTTGGAGAGTTTCCATTCGGTGACGTCGACCGAGTCGTGATAAGTTTCCTTCTTCACCTTGCCAGGCGTCGGCGCGCTAGCTAGAAGCGGAGCCGAAAGGTCTTCCTCCGTATACGCTTCAATGCTTGCAGATTCCGCAGCTGCGATAACTGCCAGGATCTCAGCTTCTGTCGGAACGTGGACGTCCTCTTTTTCGGGGGCCGTGTAGAGGATGACACGGCTGGTATCATCGAACCAGTTGTCGGCAGCATGATTGACTTCCTCAAGTGTGAGGCTTGGCAAGATCCGTTTGGTAAGTTCGAACTCGTACTCAATGCCTGGAATGGGTTCCTGTTCGAGAAAGTTAGAAGTGAGTTCTCCCGCATGGCGACTGGAGTCCCGTTGCTCTCGTTCACGATAAGCTCGTTGAACATTGCGAAACAGATTCGCCTTGGCTCGTTCGAGCTCTGCCGCAGAAAAGCCTAGATCTCTCGCCCGTTTGTTCTCTACGAGCAGAGCTGTTAAGCCTTCAGCAAATGCGCCTTCTTCCACCGCTGCAACGTGGGATACGATATCAATGGGGCGAATCATGTTCTGCTTGCGGGTTGCAGCGAAGAGGTAAGGGGGATCTTTTTCCTGAGTCCGTTCGCGGAGCCGAGCATTGAGCATACTTGAGTATAGAGATTCAGCGATGCTTCGGCGGTAGTCGTCCTCTGTGACCATCGGGTGACTATCGCGTTTGTAGATGATATTTATAGAGGTGTTGGATAGCTCAGGATCCGTTGCGATCGAAAACAAAGTATCATCATGAGCGGGTACGGTATATTGAGTCCTCGGTTCTGCGTTCGGAGGATTCTCAATGTGGGCAAAATGTTTTCTAATGAGGGATTCGATCTTATCAGTTTCAAAATCTCCGACGGCAATGAGTGCCATAAGCTCAGGGCGATAGTAGTTCCTGTAGAATTCGATGAAGGCGTCCCGATCAATCGTTTCAATAACTTCCGTGTAGCCAATGGGTAAACGATCTGCGTACCGAGACTCGTGAAAAAGAACGGGAATCTGCTCGTCCTGGATACGGTGTTGAGCTCCCAGACGGAGTCTCCATTCTTCCAATACGACGCCTCGTTCTTTATCAATTTCTTCCTGGTCGAATGAAATCTGATGTGCCCAGTCTTCTAGGATTTGAAAGGTTTTGGCCAGGATCTCCTCGTCGTCCATGGGGATCTCAAGCATGTAGACGGTTTCGTCGAAGGAGGTGTAGGCATTCAGGTCCGCTCCGAACTGCATGCCAATGCTTTCTATGAATTCTACGAGCTCTTGTTTCTCAAAATTCTTGGTGCCGTTAAACGCCAAGTGTTCGAGGAAGTGGGCGAGTCCTTCGGTGCCATCTTTTTCTGATGTTGATCCAGCGTTTACGACGAGTCTGAAGGCGGCCCTATTTTCAGGTTCGCTGTTTTCACGAATGTAAAAGGTGAAGCCATTATCCAGTTTTCCGATCTTTACCGCTTGATCCACAGGCAGTGGCTGGGCGCTCAGCGACCACGACAAGGTGTAGATCGCAAATAATACTAGATACAGGCGTTGGGTAACATTCGACATGGGTAGCGATAATCAGATTGAAAGAATTACTAATGAGTCGGGAATGTGGATTAGCAAACCAGATTCTCCTTTTTGTGACGAGGTTCTTGACCGTGAAGGCATCGATCGTCGAGGATGATTGGGATCCCCAAATTCAGTAGCCCATGCACCTCCTTTTATCATTTATAGGACTCCTTTTGTTAAGCGCGGTTCCAGTTTTGGCCGCAGATGATTACCAACCGATTAATTCCCAGGCTCCGGGACGGGAGCCGCTCGCTCCTGAGGCGGCTGCGGCCGCCATTACCGTGCCGGATGGGTTTTCAGTTACCTTATTTGCAGGTGAGCCCGATGTGCGCCAACCGGTAGCGATGCAGATTGACGACCGGGGTCGCGTGTGGGTCGCTGAGGCGTATTCTTACAAGGAATGGGAAATGAAAGGGGAAGATCGGATTGTGATCCTGGAAGATACCAATAATGACGGTCGCTTTGATTCGAGGAAGATTTTTTATGACAAGGCGACGCATTTATCGGGTATGGCGATCGGATTTGGTGGGGTGTGGATCTGCAATTCTCCGAAGCTGGAGTTTATTCCGGATCGTGACGGAGATGATGTTCCGGACGGTCCGCCTGTAGTCGTACTGGATGGGTTTACGACAGAAGCTCAGCACAATTTCTTTAATGGCCTTACTTGGGGGCTCGATGGCTGGTTGTATGGGAGACACGGAATTACGGGGTCCTCACTTGTGGGCAAACCGGGTAGTCCGGCTATTGAACGAGTGGATCTTAGTTGCGGTATCTGGCGTATGCATCCGGTGACCCATACCTTCGAAATCGTGGTGCGTGGAACTACGAACCCATGGGGTCTCGACTGGAATGACATGGGAGAGCTGTTTATGACGGGAAATGTGAACGGGCATCTCTGGCACGTGATTCCGAATGCGTTCTACCCACGTATGCATGGGCAAGGTTCTAGTAGCCACGTTTACGACCGAATTGGTATCGTTGCGGATCACCTGCACCATGAAGGAAAGTGGACGGATCGGGAGAAGAACGTGGACGGCCCGCAAGGGAACACTGATTTGCTAGGTGGCGGGCACTCGCACTGCGGAGGTATGATCTACCTCGGTGATAATTGGCCCGAGATGTATCGAAATACGATCTTTATGAGTAACACCCATGGTCGCCGAATTAACAATGATATCTTGGAACGAAAAGGCTCAGGGTATGTGGGCCATCATGGTGAGGATTTTATGATCGCCAATCATCCGTGGTATCGAGGTGTGACTCAGATATATGGTCCGGATGGAGGTGTTTACTTGTCCGACTGGACGGATATCGGTGAGTGTCATGACAATGATGGCGTTCACCGGACGAGCGGCCGAATCTATAAGATCGTCTATGGCGAGGTAGAAAATCCAGGACCGTTGGATCTAGCCAACGAATCGGATCTGGCTCTGGTGGCACACCAACTCCATCGGAACGATTGGTATGTGCGGCACTCCCGTCGGATCTTGCAGGAACGCTTTGTGTCAGGGCGAGATATGACCGATGCACGGGATGAACTGGTAAGCCTGTTGGATGAAGGGAGTCATACAGTGGATCGCCAACTGCGATTTATTTGGGCTCTGCATAGTACGGGTGGGGTCGGCGAGGCACGGTTGACTCGGTTGTTGGGTCACGAGAATGAGCATATCCGCAGCTGGGCTATCCGGCTGATCGGAGAAGGCGGAAATCCTACCGGCGAACAGTTTAAAAAAATTCGTATGATGGCCCGAGATGGGCAGTCACAATTAGTGCGGCTCTACATCGCCTCCACATTTCCTCGATTTCCAGCATCCGAGCAGTGGGAACTTGCAACGGACCTGTTAGTAGATTTTGGATACGAAACAGATCAAAATCTTCCTTATATGATATGGTATGCGATCCAGCCGCTTGTCGGTTCGGATATTGAGCGGGCTTTAGGGTTTCTAGAAAGCTGTTCCGATTCGCAGGTCTATAAGAACATCGCCCGAAGGATCACGATGGACTTTGATTTGGATTCATCAACTATGCCGCAGCTAATCGATAGTATCTTGGCGACCTTGAAGGGTGGACAGGTTCGTAATGCAAAAGCGGGAGTTCAGGGTATAGAAGAAGCTTTACGGGGATTGAAAGGGATCGAAGCCCCCGAGAACTGGGATCTGGTTCGGCAGTCTGAGAATTCCGAACTACGGCATATTGCGAGTCAGTTAGATCCGGTATTCGATAAGAGTGCGCCGATGACGGCCAATGATTGGTTAGACCTGCTCGGCGATGAAACTCGTAGGAATCAAGCCATTCGCGAGTTGGCGGCCTTCGATGACTCGAAAATCGCGGGAGTATTATTGAAGCCTTATCGCCGCTATCTCAGTGAAGACCGCGATGCGACCATCGCGACACTGAGCTCTCGCAGGTCTTTGGCGGGGCCACTGATTCAGGCGATGCGCAACGGACAGGTTTCTCCGTCAGATGTATCCGCCTTTTATGCACGGCAAATTTTTAATCTTGGAGATGATCGGTTGAATCAACAACTTGAGCAGGTCTGGGGAAAACTCCGTTCCAGTCCCCAGGAGAAACAGAGCACCATCGGTCTTTGGCAATCGAAACTCACGCCCGACGTGCTGGTAGATGCCGATATTGATGCTGGGAAAAGGGTGTTTCAGAAAAGCTGTGCAGCCTGTCATTCGCTGTTTGGAGAAGGAGGATCACTCGGACCGCACCTTGATGGGAGCAACCGTCAGGATTTATATTACCTTTTGGAAAACCTGATCGACCCAAGTGCTGTGCTTCCACAGGACTATCGGATGACGATAGTGACACTCAAAGATGGTCGGGTATTGAGTGGGAATATTTCGGAGCGAACGCGTCACACAATCACGGTGGCAAGTTTGGATTCTCTGGAGATCATTCCGCTTAGTGAAGTGGTGAGTCAGGAGCAGCTTGAACAATCGACCATGCCGGAAGGCTTGTTGGAGTTGTTGAGTGAGTCCGAAGTACGAGACCTGATTGGTTATCTGCAGCGTTAGGGTTGATAGAGCCGTAAGATCAGTGAGACGCTCAATGACTTTTTAGAATATAATGAGATGGGGCGGACATCTCTCAGCGATGGCACTGCGGGGACGCAGTGGTTCTATCGCCTGCGGCAGCTTGTTTGTGGTAGGGCTATTGCGTCTTCGTAATGCCACTTTTTGGTTCCTGGAATCGACTCAGATTCGCACCGATTTTATTTAGGAGAATTTGTGTGCGCCTATGACTGGGATTTTCGGCTGTTTTGTAGAAATTCAGTCTGCTTGAGTCACCGGGATAGGGGTGACGTTATAGTAATCTTGGTTGTAGATCACGGGCATCTGCCCCTTCCATTCATTCCAAATATTTCGATCGACTATTAAGTCTGCCATAAAGTCAGCGACGTTAATTCGGCTCGTTTTTCCGGAGTCGAAGATCGCGCTTCTGATGGGAGAGGGAAGTACTTCATACTCGGTGACTTCGTCCTCATCAATGAGGCCATCTGGACGAACGGCTGCCCATGCAATGGCTTGATCAATCTGGCCGATCTGAGTTCTTAGGTAATCTGCCGCTTCTTCGTTATCCACGTGTGGCGGTAGAAGCAGGTGGAGAAGCCCGATCACGCACTTCTGCGCGAATGATATTGGTTCTTCCAGGTCACCGTTCCGGTTACCTGTTGTATTCATAAGTACGAATTTGACCTTTGTTTCTGATTTATTGGCCTTAATCGCCTCGCACAAGCGACGGGTAGCATCGGTTACAAGTCTCCGGGGTTGGCCGAATAGTCCTTGGAAGGTCAGGTTGTGTCCCAGGCAGGAGGCGATAGCGTCACAGCCTGATACGTATTCGACGAGCTCGGTGTCACTGAGGTCGAGGATACTTGCTTCGATAATGGTGAGGTGACTATCCTTGGAAAGTGCTAACGGTAAGCTGTCTCTAGACCGCACGATTGCCTTAACCTTCTGTCCCCGGGCAAGCAGTTGCTCAACGAGTAATCGTCCGGTGGCTCCGCTTGCTCCAACTACTAAGGTGGTCATCTTCAGGACAATAGGCCGTTGGGGGTTACTATCCAGACTTAAACTAACAATATTTTGGTAGAAACTTTTTGAATACGAATGGTCTCAATTGCTCTAGTTCTCCAAGGCGAACCATTTATTTAGCCAAGCAAGTTGCTCGTCGACGGTCGTCTCCTTTATTCCCTTCAGCCTGCACTGGAGCCCGAGACTTTCATAGTGATCTTTGAAATATTTCCCGAAGGCAATGTGGTGTGCATACTTGGATTGGGCTGTTTCGGGGGGCAGCGGTTTACCATCCCATTCATCCAAGCTTTCTGGGTGAATAAGAAAGACTGGAGGGTCATCTTTTGTGATGTGATTTAAAGCCGTTGCCTCGTGAGCGATCTTTCGGAACTTGGGCTTTTTCAATTCAGTCCTTAATTGATCAACCGGCATCATTTCTACACCATAGAAATAGTAAGTGGAACTGTGAGCGTCACTGCCCTGATAGATCTTATCCCAGATAAAAAACGGATCGTTGCTGGTTTGAGAGTTGAAGCCAATGATGGTCGTTAGGCGGGTTGATTCACGGGAAATCGGGTCGTCACTTTCTGGATCTGCCAGATCGTCGCGGACAGCTAGCCACACGGACATATTCCCTCCTGCGCTGGAGCCAGACATGGCTACCCGCTCTGGATCCAGACCCCATGAATTTGCATGGTGGCGAACGTATTGAATGACTCGGGCAGCGTCATGGTGTGGAGCGGGGAAGGGTGCCTGAGTGACGTAGCGATAGTTAGCCAATACGACAGATATACCGTTTTCTAAACAGGCCGTGACTAAGGGATCGCCATAATACCTGGACTTATCTCCACCGACGAATCCTCCAGGATGAAAGATGAGGAGAACTGGGGTAGGCTGAACAGACTTAGCTTTCCAAAAATCCAGCGTGTTTCTCCAATGAGATCCGTAAGCATGATCCGCTAGGTGACGTTCGGGCATCTGTTCTAGTTGGACCGCCTGCTTGGCTATATATGCCTCCATTTTCTTATATTTGGAGGCTTCCGATTTGGTAAGAACACCATCACCGTTGTAGTCGGCGTGGGGATAGACTTCCAGGAAGGCCTTGAGTTGGCGGTCCATCTGGGTTGAAGGTTGTCCGCTTACGTAAATCGCTGCAATAAATGGAAGTGCTCTTAGGAGTAGTTTCACAATATCGATGGTTTCGACTCGGCTCGGTGGAGTCAATTTGGATTAGTCAGATCAGATATCTCGGGGTTAAACGAGTTTGGTTTAGAACTCCTGGTCGGTTGAGGTTTAACTCCTAAGTTCGGCAGGTGTTTTACGGAGTGATAGACTAAGGCCAACTCTATGCAGTTACCTAGTTGCT